>JAYVND010000604.1:0-3528 GCA_043758635.1 Bdellovibrionales bacterium | reverse complement strand
CCACGCTCGCGCTCGAGTTCCATATTGTCAAGAAACTGTGCTTTAGCGTCTCGCTCGCTGAGAGATCCCGTGACCTGCATCAGTGCATCGGCAAGCGTTGATTTGCCGTGATCGATGTGGGCAATGATCGAAAAGTTTCGAATGAATTTGGGATCGGTCATATTTGTTTAGTGTTTCCCACTGTTGGCCGTATTCTTAGACAATGTTTGAACGACGTCTTTGAGAAGCTCGATCTTATCGATCTTCTCCCATGTGAATTCAGGCTCCGTGCGGCCGAAGTGGCCATACGCAGCGGTCTTACGGTAGCGAGGCTTCAGTAGATCAAACTGCTCGATGATCGCTGCCGGCTTGAGGCTCCAAATTTCGCGAACTGCTTTCGCGAGAAGTTCGGGACCAGCACTCCCCGTACCAAAATCATTTATCATGATACTCACGGGTTCAGCGACGCCGATTGCGTAAGAAACTTGCACCAAGCATTTCTCGGCGAGACCCGCAGCGACGATGTTCTTAGCAATGTGGCGCGAAGCATAGGCTGCTGACCTGTCGACCTTTGAAGGATCTTTCCCAGAAAAAGCGCCGCCACCGTGAGCGCCGTGGCCGCCATAAGTGTCGACAATAATTTTGCGACCCGTCAGACCGCAATCTCCTTGAGGACCACCGATGACAAATCGTCCAGTCGGATTGACGAAGAATTTTGTTTTGCTGTCGAGCCATCCAGCAGGAATGATCTTTCTGATCACGTCATCCATCACGGCTTGCTTGATCATCTCGTAGCTGACGTCATCGTCGTGCTGAGTGGAAATCACAACCGCATCAACACGTTTTGCTTTTCCATCGACGTACTCGACCGTGACTTGGCTTTTGCTATCAGGACGAAGCCAAGGAATGCGATGGGTTTTGCGCGCGTCCGCGAGTTCTTTCACGAGTTTGTGTGAGAGATCGATCGAAAGAGGCATCATCTGCGGCGTTTCGTTCACGGCATATCCGAACATCAAACCTTGATCGCCAGCGCCTTGCTCTTTATTCACATTGGTATCGACGCCCATTGCGATGTCTGGAGATTGGCGACCGAGTGCCACCATCACCGCACAGCTATTGTAATCAAAACCTTTTGCACCAGAGTCATAACCGACTTCTTTGACCGTATCGCGAACAATTTGTTGAATGTCGATATTGGCTTTTGTCGTCACTTCGCCGGCGACAATCGCAACACCTGTTGCAACCATTGTCTCACAGGCCACACGGCCATTTGGATCTTGCGTGAGGATTGCGTCGAGTACGGCATCGCTAATTTGATCGGCGAGTTTATCCGGGTGACCTTCAGAAACTGACTCGCTCGTGAACAAATAATTCTTCATTTGAACGCCTTCATGACCCGCACATTTTCACTCCGATCTGCTTGTTTCGCCCACGACTTGAGGGACTTAAACTACGGCAGATTTATAGCTTCGGAGTCGGGTATTTTGTCTGTGGTATCAAACCCTTGCAGAGGGGTCAACCTAAGGCGAGTCGGATGCTGGCAGTTCAAAAGCAAAAACCCGAATGGCCCGTTGTTGGGGCTGTCATTCGGGTCGTCATTAGGGTTATGGAATCGTTTGCAACGCAGCTCGTTGAAAATCTAAGCAGCTTTCTTAGCTCGATACTCGGTGTAAACAGTCTCGAGCTGCTCGTTGATTCGCGAGATCTTGCCGTAGACTGAGTTCTCTTGATCCTTATGTGCTTTCACCCGCTTTTTATCTTTCGACATCTGACGCGTGAGTTTGTTCACAACCATCTCAACCGAACGATAAAAGTCGTTGGATGATGCCTGCGCTTTGAATTTGCGACGACCCTCATCGACTGCAACTTCAACGATGCATTCGTGTCGCTGCATTGAGATAATAAAATGAACATCCATTGGTTTCAGTTCAAACCTTGTGAGTTTGTCGATTCGATCTCGCGCGTGATTCATGAGCGCTTCTGACGTATCAACATGTTTGAACGCAAAATCCACTTTCATTCCGATGCCCCTTTGAGTGACAGGTTAGACCCGCACCAGCCTTCGCGACGGAAAAACCGCATCCGAAAGGCGAGTCCGATGAAGTCCTATCGGCTCGGCACCGACCAAAGCACAGGCCTCAACGAAATTTTTTAAAGGGAATTCCAAGAATTTTGGATGGAGATCTGCAGAATAAAGGCGCAAACAATTCGCGAAACGCGACATTCTCAATTTAAGACACAAAAACACAACTTTTTTACTTCGCCATCGCTTCAGAATGAGTTTCGCGAACCACGACAACTTTGATTTGCCCTGGATACTGGCACTCTTTTTCGATTTTATCGGCAATCTGACGGCAGAGTCTGAGCGACTGTTCGTCATTCACGCGCCGGCTGTCGACAACAATCCGAACTTCACGGCCTGCATTGAATACGAGAGTTTTTGTGACACCGCGAAAACCATCACCAATCGATGAAAGTGCTTCTATCTTTTGATTGTAAACCGTCACTGTTGAGCGACGGGCACCCGGGCGAGCGCCTGAGATCGCATCGGCCGCAATCACCAGAAAGGCAAGATCACTCGAAGGCTGCTCTTCGTAGTGATGGGCACGAACGGCATGCACGATATGCGGCTTCTCGCCATTGCGATCGATGAAATCGGCACCTATGACGGCGTGTCCGCCGTCAATGTTGTGATCCATAGCCTTACCGACATCATGCAAGAGACCAGCGCGCTTCGCGTCCGTAGGGAGGACGGAACCCAGTTCGCTGGCAAGAATTCCACACAGCCAGCCCACCTCTGAAACGTGAAAATGCTGATTCTGTGCAAATGAATAACGGTAACGAAGAGTCCCGAGCATTTTTTTAATTTCGGGCCCGAGATCCCGCTGACCAAGTTCGGCCGCAATTCGATTTCCGTCGCTTTCGACTTTGCGTGCGACATCCTGCCGAGTTTTTTCAAACAGGCGCCGCACCGTCTCTTGGTTCGGCTGACGCTCGTGCAAGAGTTTTTCGAGGCAACGAGTGCCGGTCTCGCGAACAATCGGATCAAAGCTCACGATTGAAAATGTGTTGCTATCGGAAATTGTGATCTCGGCTCCGCACAGCTCCTGCAAAACCACGATATTCTGGCCATCGGCGCCAAGCATGCGTTTTTTGACTTCGTCATTCGGAATTTCAACAACCCCGACCCCGCGCTCCGTGCATGCCGCTCTCGGGAAACGGTTGAGCGCATTGGAGAGAATTTTCTTCGCCATCTCTTCACTATTTGCGCGAACCTCATCCTCAAAGGCCGTTGCTTTTTTGCGAGCTTCGAGATGAATGAGATTTTCGACTTGACCGTAGAGTTGAACTTTCAATTTCTCAGGGTCTTCGCCAGATTTGGATGTAAGTTCGAAAACGAGTGATTTACGGAGCTCTTCGTTCTTACGTTTGCTTGCGGCGAGTTTTGTTTCTCGCTTTTGCATGACGTCGGCACGCTCGCTCACGACTGAAAGCTCTTTTTGAATCTCACGCATGTCTTGATTGTAATCGCGATCGGCTTGGCTGCGG
>JAYVND010000603.1:0-3536 GCA_043758635.1 Bdellovibrionales bacterium | reverse complement strand
ACGCGGAAAAAACCGTCGAAGTTGGTGGCGCCGCAATGTATCCGTCAAAAGATATCGTCGACAATGCTGTGAATTCTAAAGATCACACAACATTGGTTGCCGCTGTGAAAGCTGCTGGCCTTGTTGACACGCTGAAGAGCAAAGGTCCTTTCACCGTCTTCGCACCAACGAACGAAGCATTTGACAAATTGCCAGCAGGCACCGTCGATGGGCTCTTGAAGCCTGAGGCGAAAGCGGCTCTTACAAAAGTCCTCACTTATCACGTCGTAGCAGGAAATTTCACTTCGAAAAAGATTGCTGATTTGATCAAAAAAGGTCACGGCAAAGCGACTGAAAAAACTGTCGCCGGTGGATCACTGAGCTTTTCGATGAGCGGTAAAGATCTGGTCATCACGGATGAAAAAGGCGGAACTGCGAAAGTAACAATTGCAGACGTGATGCAGAAAAACGGCGTGATCCACGTTGTCGATACTGTGTTAATGCCGAATTAGTTGCTTCATTCGGGGCGGGGAGCTGTGTCCTCGCCTCGATCTTCCTTCTCAATCTGATCCCGCTGTCTCAATTTAATACATCAGTGGTCCTGACGGCCAGACGTGGAGACCAGACGTGGAGACCAGACGTGAGACCAGACGGGAAACCAAACGAGTCCAAACGGGAACTGAACAAGCGGGAACGTCGCGCATTTTTGCAATCACAGCTGTCTGATCGTTAAACACCCTGTACCCACGAGATCTACAACGTTTGATCTACGGGAACTCCACGCCTGGCGCTCGTTTTGCTCTTAAGAGTGAGTGTGGAAACAAAATACGTTCGCAAATTGAAGCCTTCGTTCCCGACGATCCTCACGGCGCCGATTCTCTTTACATTCGTTGCGCTGACTGGTTGTGGTCAATTTTCTCCGACCTCACCGGTTGCTCCAGTCGTAAGCTCTACCGGTACAACTGGCGCTCCACCCCCGTCGTCCACGCCTGGGACTGTTTACATTCCGATTCCGGCGCCGCCGGTATCGCCAACTCCCGCACCCACGACCGTTACGCTTTCGACAGTTATTGCGCGTGAGATGCAACCGGTCGATCTGCAGTTTTTGTCCGACTACAACATAAACAAATTGACCTTACCTCCTGGCTCCGATTTTGATTCTTCGCTCCATAAATTCCTTTGGCTTACAAAAGCGGGGCAGGCTGGCAATTATGTGGTAGAGTTCGCGGCTTCCGGCAATCGCACTGTGCGTATTCCAATGACGATCACGCCCATCTCGCCCGACCAAATCGCAAAAGGACCGACCGACGGTTTTCAGGACGGCGATGTTGGTTACGTGTTCGTGCACGGGGCCGGTGATTTGGATCGGTGCTCCAACGCTCGCGACCTCGCAGCCTACTGGCAACTCTCCCCTTCGCTCATTGGCCGCGCAGCCGGCTCGAGTACCCTGGCTTGCTACGACAGTCGCAGTCGGGCTGAGGATGTTGCAGCAGGAGTTGCAAAACAAATTCTTAACGCCAATTGCGGCCGCTTTAATAAGTGCATCGTCATTACGCACAGCATGGGTGGCCTAGTGATCGAGCACATGTTCACGCACACTCGCGCGGCCGCATCTTCCGACATGGAACCCGCTCTTTTCAAAAATGCGGAGCTCTACCAACAAGTCAAAGATCGCACTCTCAGCGTTATTTCGCTGGCCTCTGCTGCCGGTGGGTCTCGCGTTGCCGATATCGTGATTGACCCTGGTAATAAAGCAGTCTTTCAAACGATCGTGGGAACCGTATCTCAGTGGTTTGGCTCAGACAACGGCTCGACCAAAAGTGTTACCACCCGTCGCGCCTCCGACACTCTCGCTCCGTTTGGCTGGGACCCCGGCGTTCCGATTTACATGGTCCCCGGCTACACCGTCAGAACGGTGGGCGAGCAAGACGACGCGGTTGCAGGCTTCTTAAATTCAATCATTGGAAACATTAGCTTGAACGTTTATCAAGGTGACTCAGATTTGGCGAAACTCGATACAATTGTTCAATTCGATTCCCGACCTGATGGCCTTGTTGACTTTAGAAGCTCGTGTGGAATCGCAAGCGACAACCCGCACGATGGACCGGGTTACAGCGCTAGCCTCGCCATTCAACTGAGCTACTGCTTCAATGCAAAACATAAACCGAATCACTACGTTTGGTTTTTGAGCAATCTTAACCATTATTTGATCTCGACGAAATGGAACGATTGCCACAATTCGAAAAATCCATGCACGATTCGCGATCCAGATGCTGCCAATCAAACCTTTAGCCTCAACTCCTCTTACAAGTATTTGAGTGCGGTGGAAGCGATTCGCGCCAAGCTTGACGTGAATCGCCTTGGCAACACGACGGTGGCGATCACCTATAAATAACTTTTCATCCACTCGCCTCTCATTGAAGCCTCCGCCCATTTTGGAGATTGCATCAAGGCTTTTCGCAGATTGCTTTTAATAAATTAAGTTTAAACAAAGGCGCCGCATCCTCGCAGAACGCTAGAACGATCGATCACTTGAGCGGGCGGATCAAGCGGTAATTCAACATCACGACGGCACCTAAGAGCGTGGCAACACCCGTCCATTGTGTCGTGCCGATCTGCTCGCCAAGCAAAGTTGAAGAGACGATGATGGCAAATGGCAGCTCGACCGATGACAAAATACTACCGAGACCGACTCCGACAATCGGGAACCCACGGTTCATCAAGATGGGCGGGATGATCGTTCCGAAGATTGCGACAAAGAGGCCGTGCCTAAAGAAAATTGAAAAATCAAACGGGCGATTCTGCGTGAGCAGCGCAAAAATTAAGACAACAAGGCAACCGCCGTACAACATGAACTGGCTGCGCTTCACCGAACTCAAGCGTGTTGCAATCGTGTTTGATGAGAACATCGTCACGCTAAAAGAGAGCGCTGCCAAAAGGCCGAGGATCAATCCTCGCACGTCGAGCGTCACGCGCTCACTCCCAATCAAATTGGTCGCAAGCAAGGTCCCGACCAAAATCAGAAATACTGCTGCTAGTTTGCTGATCGACGGCATCTTCCGAGTCTGAATAGATTCGATGACCACGCCCATCCAAACCGACTGCATTAAGAGTACGACAGCGACCGAGGCCGCAATAAACAGCACCGCCTCATAGTAGAGAACACTTGTAAAGCCAATCGAAAGGCCAGCAGCAGCGAGCTTCACTTGCTCGCCACGAGTTGGGTGAACCGCGTTTTTTTGTGGGAAGAGCCCGATCAACGTCAGCGCCACCGCGCCCCATGCAAATTGAGCAACTGTGACTTCCGCCGTCGTGTACCCTCCTTTGTAGGCGAGCTTTACGAAAGTTGAAAGCATGCCGTAGCTTGAAGCTCCAAGCACAACGTAGATGACGCCTTTTAAGAACCGATGAGTAAAGGCGTGCGGAGCTGAACTCACGGATACGTTTGGAGATGAGCTAGAAATCGCATTTGGGGAGGCATCTGGAACTTCCGCCGGAGGGATACTTGAGTTTACCATTTGATTGCTGCCATTAAGAAAAAGTTGAGGTGCCAGTTC
>JAYVND010000602.1:0-3536 GCA_043758635.1 Bdellovibrionales bacterium | reverse complement strand
AACCAGTTCGGGCATGCAGCCATTTTGTGATGAAATCACCGGAGTTCCGCAAGCGAGTGCCTCGAGAGGCGCACCGGCACAAGGCTCGTCCCAATTCGTTGGATAAATCAACGCCTTGGCGTTGGCCAAAAGCTCAATTTTTTCGTGTTCATTCACCAAACCATTGTAGTGGATATCACCGCGAGAAACTCCGTTGCCACCCATGATCTCAAGACGCACGCCCAAATCTGAAGCCCATTGGATTGCCGTCTTCACGTTTTTCACTCGCCAAGTCGTGCGCGCCAAAAAGACAAAGTAGTCTTTCTTCTTCGCAACGAATGGGTAACGCTCGGGATCCACACCATTGTACACAAAGTATTTGCCATTGTGATTGCGGCAGTGGCTCTGGCTCAAGAAATTCGTGTTCTTCCAGTACTTTTCTTCTTGGTGACCATTTCCGTGAATCGTGACTAAGAATGGAATCTTCGGCTTGAACGGAAGTGGCTGATGTGAATGTAGAAACTCAATGTCCTTAGGCAAAAATGCCGAAGTTTCCATTCCTTGATAATTCGGTGGAAGCTCCAAAATATCAAAGCCCTCAATATTGCTTCCCTTGCGGCAGACCACGACAACCTCGTGACCGAGGCGACGGTATTCGCTTGCGAGGCTAACAACTATTCTCTCGATTCCACCGTACGTTTTGGGCGGCAAAACGGAATCGTGCATCAGGGCAATTTTCATACAGAACAGGCTGCACCAATCTCTGAGATCTGCCAAGAGGAAGACGGAACCTGATGGATTTGCTACGACACTCGACGCAGAAGCTAAGAACCGAGGACTCGCTCACATCTATCCGTATGTCGCTCAAAGACGATTCTGCGCGCATACGGAATCGGGGGAGGCAGTTCTAGAAATTTCTCCTCGGTTTGACCGGTCTCACTTCCTCTCGTGTCTGTAACATCAATCCCGCTCAAGGGCGCGACTTGCGAATGAGTCAAATCTCTCTTAGAATATCGGCGGTTTCTAATTATTTTGGAGATTCATTTGAAGGGGGGGAGTACAGCTATGCCCAGTGCACGCAACATTCGCAGCATTCGCAACCTTCCTATCGTTGGCAACATTCGCATTGTTCGTATTGTTCGCATTGTTCGCATTGTTCGCATTGTTCGAAACATTCGCATTGTTCGCATTGTTCGCTTCCTTGGCAAACTCCTCTCCATCTTTATCTCGCTTTATGTCTGCGGAATCGTCGCCGTCCTCATTTTAGCATCTTGCGCTGAAAACACCGTTAAACCGGTCGACTCGTGCCGCAACTCCGATTGGTTTGAAAAAGGCCGCGCAGACGGCGTTATCGGCCTCCCTGCCAACGAAATTGAATCACATAAAAAAGTCTGCAATTCGACGGCTCATCCTGTCGACGAAGAGCTCTATGTCAATGGTCGCAACGTTGGTTTGCTTGAGTACTGCACACCGCCGGTTGGGATCCAACGCGGCAAGGGCGCGCTCCCCTACCTCAATGTGTGCCCAAGTTACCTTGAAGCTAAATTCTTAAATGGATATCGCCTCGGCGGAAAGATTCGAATTCTAGAATTCCGCAACACGCAGGTCGAAAAACGCATGCAAGTCCTTGCGCAAAGACTTGGCCGAGATCTCTCGACCGAGCTCGCGAAGCCCTTGCTACCTAGCAAGATTCGGCCACGTGATCCCGCGAGCCAATCGACGACGTACAGCGCATCTGGAAAAAGGACAGCAGTCGACGCGGTAACCGCCGGTGCTACGGCCGGTGGCACTGCAAGCATCCAGTCCGACGAGAGTCACGAGCTCGAAAATTTGCGCAAGCAACATGCCGAGATTGACGGGCAAATTTTAGATCTTGAGAGTGCAGAGTTTTAAGTCGCGCAGAAAGACGTGTCGAGAGTCGCGCAGAAAACCATGACCAAATTTACGGCCAGGGTACGGCCAAATGAAAAGCCAATGTGCGGAGCATGCGCGGCCAAATCAACAGCCAAATGAACAGCCAAATGAACAGCCAATGAGCAGCCAAATGAACAGCCAATGAACGGCCAATGAACGGCCAATGAACAGCCAATGAACAGCCAATGAACGGCTAACAAATGGCTAATGGCGCGCCGGCCGTCATTCTTCTCCTACAAATTCTTTTGATTTAAAGATCACCGCGACGCGAGAGAATTTCACGCAGCAAGCGTTCTGGCTTGTCGTTAGAACGCAGGCAAAACTCGGCTTTTAAAATTTCTTTTTCCGTCTCGGAGAGATTGCCCATTTTTCCGAAAGCCTTCATCCGCTCTAAATATATATGGTAGATCGCAATCGCTGCAGCGACTGAAATGTTGAAACTCTGCACGAATCCCTGCATCGGAATGATCATTGTGTGATCGGCTTCGGCAATCATTTCAGGCGTGATGCCGTCTTTTTCATTTCCAAAAACAATCGCAGTTGGTCTCGTAAAATCGATCTCGCTGATTGGCTTTGCGCGCTCATCAAGATGGGTTGCCACGATCTGGTAGCCTTGCCGTTTCAGTTCGCGTGTGCATGCGAGCGTTCCGTGCCACTTCTCGACGTCCAACCATTTATCGGCACCTTTGCTCACACGATTGGCGGCCTTGAATTTTTCGCTCAGCTGAATCACGTGCGCACGCTGAACGCCCATAGCCTCCGCACTTCGCATCACTGCGCTGAGATTACCGAGATCAGAAACTCCTTCTAACACCACGGCGACGTCACACGTTCGACCATCGACCGTCTTTGCAATTCGCTCGACGCGCTCCGTGGTCAAGAACTCAGCCATGAGTGATTGAATCTCTTGCGGAGTGAGGGCGTGATCGCCAATTTTGAAATCTGGTCCATGCGCAAAACGCGGAGAATGCTCTGCGATTGCATCGCCCGGTGATTTAAAATTCGGTGAGTTCTGGCTTTGGGACTTTGACATGCGCGCTCCTCGAATCAAAAGAACGCAAGGCTAATCAAATTCTTTCGACGTGCTGTTTCACGTTGAGAAAGATGAATTCGGTCAGAAATTTCCGCGCTCGTTCGGAATCAAGGCTGTAATGCTTTGGAGCCTTCAATTCAAGCCTCAAATCAGTTTGGCCACCGTTCGCGCCCTTGAGACAAACACCGCGCAACTCAATTAGCCACGTGTGCTGATCAGGGAGCATCGAGATCGTTATCTCCGGTTTCACGTTCGAACTCGATACTCCCATGACCAGACTCTCACCAAGCGAGCCGGTCGTCGAAACAGCGTGGGCGACGAGTGGAACGCCAGAGGCCCAATTTCCAAATCGTGTTTGAATGGCAAATGGGACATTTTCGTTTTTATACTTCAGCTCGCGAGTGCGTCCAACCAAGCGGTCTTGAAAGAAGCCCGCAGTTGCAGAATCAATCACCTCGACTGGCATTTTTGAGATAAGACACGTGTCGCGCATAATTTTTAGAAGACTGTCGGCGAGATCTTCTTTGCCGCGAGAGATGATCCAGTCCCCCAGCTCCGCTTCGACTTTTGCTACAACTTCAGTCATCGACTCACGCTTGGCCCGCGGCAC
>JAYVND010000601.1:0-3539 GCA_043758635.1 Bdellovibrionales bacterium | reverse complement strand
GAAGATTGCCAAAATTGCAGCACTCATCTGGATTCCGGTGAAGCCAAAGTTTGCCGAAATACGAGCTTGCTCATCAAAACTCAACTCACCGAGCGCAAGACTAAGGCCGATGAGCAAAAGCGCGAAAACAACGATCCCGTAGAGAATGCGGTCACGGATGATTTCGCGATACGTGTTGCTGGCAATGATCCAAATCGCTCTCATGCGCGAACCTCTTTTTTATCGAATGCGATTTTGACAAAAGCCTCTTCGAGTGTGAGTCGATTGACTTTGATTTCCGAAATTTCGCAGCTGTCTTGGCGAAGACGATCGATCACAACCTGTAAAGGAATATTGCCATTGATCGTATCGACGAACTCACTCTGCTCTTGGCCTCCTCGTCGATAGAATACGGTGTGACCCGACTCCACCCGACCCAAAAGATCTTTGGTTTTTCCTTCAAAAATGAGATCGCCTTGTTTTAGAATCACGAGACGCTGACAGAGCCGCTCGGCATCGGGCAGTAAATGTGAGCTGAAGAACACGGCTGTGCCTTCACCGGCGGTTTCGCTGATGATCTCTTGAACTTCGAGACGACCGTCGGGATCAAGGCCAGTCATTGGCTCATCGAGAATGATAAATGCCGGCTGATGAATCAATGTCTGCGCGATGCCCACGCGTTGGAGCATGCCTTTTGAATAACCACGCAACTGGCGCTCGCCTGCATTTGCCAAACCAACACGATGTAAAAGCTTGTCGATTCGGGCATTGAGATCCTTATCGGCAATGCGACCTGAGAGTTGTCCGTAAAAACGCAAGAACTCGCGCCCGGTGAGGTACTCATAAAAATAAGGACGCTCTGGTAAAAAACCGATCTTCGCTTTTGCTTCTGAGGTGAGCTCTTTGCCGCCGAAGTAAGTGATCTCGCCCTGATCTGGAAACGCAAGATTCAACAAGCACTTAATTGTCGTTGTTTTGCCCGCACCATTCGCGCCGAGAAATCCAGTGATCGTGCCTGGCTCGATGTCGAAGCTCACACCTTTGAGTGCATGAACGGGTTTGCTGGTGATTGTTTTACGATACGTCTTATGAAGATTGCGGACGCTTAAAACCGTCGATGCCATACCTGAGCCTTTCGAGATTCATCCATTGAATCTCGGTTCGGTTGAACACTCGCGAGTGTTGCAAGCTCCTCTCCCTTTTCCAAAAAAGATCGGGGCAATGGAGAGAGCAATCCTGCGAACGACACATCGCCGGCGGCGATGCAAACGTATGTAGGATATTAGATCATTTTTTCCATTGGAGAAACGGTAAATTCTTTTGAACGCTGCATGTTCATGGCGGTGATGAGCGCTTCGGCTGCGTGACTTTCTGTTAAACAAGGGATGGAGAAGTCGATGCAGCTGCGGCGAATATTAAAACTTGCCTCCATGGCTCTCCGGCCTGAAGTCGTGTTGATCACCATCGCGATTTTTCCAGAACGTATGCGATCGACGCAATTCGGGCGGCCTTCGTGGACCTTCTTGACTGGAATGCAATCGATGCCCGCGTCGTAAAGGAACTTTGCAGTTCCACCGGTCGCGGCCAACCGATATCCCATCCCGACCAAAGACTTGGCCAGAGGCAAAATCATGTCTTTGTCTTTATCTCGCAGAGACAAGAAGACTTCGCCCGTGGGTGGAATTGAAATCTGGCTTGAGATGGAAGCTTTGAGCAAAGCTTCGGCGTAATCGAGTCCGCGCCCCATGCTCTCACCGGTTGATTTCATCTCAGGACCCAAGATCGAATCGGCTTCTGGGAATTTTTTGAAAGGGAAAACGACACCTTTGACGCTGATGATTTTTCCAGCCCGCCAGTTGTATAGCTCGGGCTTCACCTGCGCCTTGGTGTGACCCAGCATCGCGAGCACGCCGAGATCAACGATCGGAATACGAGTCGCTTTGCTCGTAAACGGAACCGAGCGAGAGCTGCGCGGATTGGCCTCGAGCATAAAAACTCGATCATCTTTGACTGCCAACTGCAAGTTGAGATGACCGATCGTTTGAATTCGGTCAGCCAGCTGTGAACTGAGAGATTCAATTTTGCGAAGAGTTTCATCCTTCAAACGCTGCGGCGGAATCACGCCCATGCTATCGCCCGAGTGAACGCCGGCAGCTTCAATGTGCTCAACAATTCCGCCAATCACGGTCCAGTCAATGCCACGAATGAGATCGACATCAACCTCCAGTGCACCAGCCAAGAACTGATCCATCAGACAAGGGGCATCGGGGCGGATATAGGTGCCATGACGCTCGAAGTAGCTCTCAAGCTCTTCCCGAGACTCAACCACTTCCATACGGCGACCACCGAGAACGTAGCTCGGTCGGCAGATGATTGGGAATCCCACGCGCTCGCAAATAGCGAGTGCCTGCTCGAGATTCTCGGCCATGCCGCTTGCGGGGATGTGAAAGTTGAGATCTCGACAAACCTGAGAGAAACGGCCGCGGTCTTCAGCTAAATCAATCGAGTCTAGGCTCGAACCGAGAAGGTGGAAGCCCTCTTTAACGAGTCCCGATGCTAAGTTGATCGGCGTTTGTCCACCCAGCTGAGCGACCAAACCCATCGGCTTTACCCGCCTCATGATTTCAATGACCGACTCTTCGGTCAGCGGTTCAAAGTAGAGCTCGTTACTCGTGTCATAATCGGTCGAAACCGTCTCGGGGTTCGAGTTCACCATGACGACATGTTTGCCCTCTTTGCGGAAGCGCTTCACACCACGGACGCAGCTGTAGTCGAACTCGATACCTTGACCTATGCGATTGGGGCCGCTGCCGAGAATCACGACCGCTTCTTGCGAGCGCTTTGGCGCCGGCTCTGGTGTAACCCAATAGCTTGAATAGTAGTATGGAGTTTCGGATGCAAATTCGCCAGCGCAGGTATCGACTTGCGAATATCCTGGGTGAATATCATTGTCGTTGCGGAATTTGCGCATGTCTTCTTGTTTGATGTCACGAAGGCGTGCCATCGCCGAATCGGAAAACCCAAGACGTTTTGCTTTAATGACGAGCTCCCTTGAAAGTGCGGGAGCTCGAGAGATAACTTTTTCGAAATCTATGATCTCTTTGAATTGTTCCAAGAACCATGGCGCGATTTGTGTGTAAGTCTCCGCTTGCTCGACTGTCATGCCATCGCGAAAGGCTTGCGCCAAATGGTAAATGCGCCGGCTGTTCGGATGCGCGATCATTTTCTCTTCAAACACAACGTCTTGAAAGCCTTCGTTGCGATTCTCGAGAGCTGACACAGCTTTATTGAAGGCTTCTTTGAAGGTACGACCGATCGACATCACTTCACCGACGCTTTTCATTTGCGTGGTGAGGAGATCGGTTGAGCCTTGAAATTTTTCAAATGCAAATCTTGGAATTTTAACGACCACATAGTCAAGCGCCGGCTCGTAACAACTCGGAGTTGATTTGGTGATGTCATTTCGAATCTCTTCAAGTTCATAACCGATCGCGAGAAGGGCTGCGATTTTTGCAATCGGGAACCCGGTTGCTTTACTCGCAAGTGCCGAGGAGCGCGAA
>JAYVND010000600.1:0-3540 GCA_043758635.1 Bdellovibrionales bacterium | reverse complement strand
ATTCAATCGAGCGACAGAGAAAATTGTTGCTAAAGTTCAAGAGGCACGCGCGAAAATCGAGGAGACGGATCTTGAGAAGCGAAAGATCCTCGGGACCATCTATACGATTCAGCAAAGAATGAAAAAAATCTCCCATGAAAAAAATAATCTGACCGATGAGCTCTTTCACGTTCAAGGGAATGTAAAAGGGGTCGCCAAAGTCATCGCGGTTTTGGAAAAGGAGATCGATAGCCAACGGCACCTGCTTCGCCACCGCTTGGCGGCGCTCTACAAGCTTTCGGGAGAAGGATATGTCGCAATTCTTTTTTCGCAAAAATCTCCGCTCGACATGGACGAGGCGCTTCGAAATTTGAAAACCGTCACGCAAAAAGATTATGCTTTGATTCGCAGCTATCAAGAAAATGTGACGCTTTACAAAAGCCAACGCAAAAAGTTGAAATTTCAAGTGGAGCACTTGGTCTCGCTCGAATCTCGGATCAAAAAACAAGAAGGCTTGCTCGCAGCCGAACATCGGCAAAAGTCACAAATTGTTTCGGAGCTTGATCGCAGTCGTACCGACCATATTCGAAAGATTCGTAGCATTCGCAACGACAGTCAAAAATCTGGATCTCTGACAAGCCTCGAGACTTCGCCTGCATTGGCTGAGCTACTAAAACCTTCAATATTCGAGCAAAAAGGACAGCTCTTGTCTCCCGTGGTCGGGCTTGTGGTGCAAGAGTTTGGAATGATTGTCGATGAGAAATACAAAACGCAGCTGAGTCACAAGGGGTGGCTGTTCTCGGCCAATAAGAGCGCGCCGGTCTCAAGCGTCTTCGATGGAACAGTTGCATTTGCAAGCTGGATGAAAGGCTATGGTCAGATGATTATCATCGATCATGGAGACCATTACTACTCAATCTACGCCCATATCTCTCGCCTCAAAGTAAAAAGCGGTGATACGATCTCACGAGGAGAAGTCATTGCAGAGGTTCGACAAGATTTTGGATTTATGACAAATGGTAGCCTGCGAGTGGGCGATTTTGATCGCGACGATGCGGGATTGTATTTTGAAATTCGCCATTTTTCAGAGCCAGAGAATCCTGTGCACTGGATTGCCGCGCAGGGAGTGAAGATGGCACTGCAGGATTCCACACTCGAAAAGATCTCGAGCGGATACGATCGAAAAATAAAACAAGCGAGTGACGTCGCGATTGCACATCCAGACGGATCGGCGATTTTGGAGGATCATCAGTGAAACAGCAACTGAAACAGCAACTGAAACGCTATCTCCGTCCTTTTCTGATGAGCGGTTTGCTCCTCACGGTCGGCCTCGGCGGCTTTCTCGTCGGCATCACGGGTCGAGAGTCACTGGCTTTCGCCAAAGATCGTTATCAAGATCTCCAGCTTTTTACCAAGGTCTTGAACCTCGTTCAGCAGTACTATGTTGAGGAAGTGGACACTCAGAAGTTAGTTTACGGAGGCATCAAAGGGATGCTCCAGGAATTGGATCCGCACACGAACTTCTTGCCACCAGATATTTACAAAGAGTTTGAATCTGAAACATCGGGCGAATTCGGTGGTATCGGAATCGAGATAACGGTTCAAAACGACATCCTTACGATCATCTCGCCAATTGAAGACACCCCTGCATGGATTGCCGGAATTCAAGCTGGCGACAAGATTGTCGAGATCAATGGGGAAAGTACGAAGGGCTACAGTCTCGCCGAAGCCGCTCAACATATGCGCGGGAAAATGGGATCGAAGGTGCGCCTCGGTATTTACCGTGATGGATTCGACAAACCAAAAGAGTTTGTGGTTCAGCGCGGAACGGTAAAAGTAAAATCAGTAAAATACACCGATCTCAACGATGGCTTTGGTTATATTCGCCTGACAAGTTTTATTGAGAATTCGGCTGAGGACATGGAGAAAGCGCTGAAGACCATTCAGCGTGATCATAAAAATATCAAAGGACTTGTACTCGATCTTCGCCGGAACCCAGGTGGGCTACTTGATCAAGCAATCAAGATCAGCGATCTCTTTCTGGAAAAAGGAATTATCGTCAGTACGATCGGCCGCAACAAGCGCGAAAAAGAAGTCGTTTATGCAAAAAAAGAAGGCACCTATTCGGGCTTCCCAGTTGTCGTGCTGATCAACGAATACTCAGCAAGCGCGAGTGAAATTTTATCGGGTGCGCTCCAAGACAATAAAAGGGCTCTCATCATGGGACAGCAAAGCTTTGGAAAAGGCTCCGTCCAATCGGTGGTTCGACTCGGCGACGGCTCAGGTTTGAAGCTCACCGTCGCGCGCTACTATACTCCGAGTGGACGTTCGATCCAAGCTGAAGGCATCAAGCCAGATGTATTCTTGGATGATGTTGATCCAGATGCATATAAAAAAGCGGTGTTGAAGCACGACGTTCGTCGCGAGGCCGATATGCAAGGTCACTTGCTCGGTGAACGTGAAGTAAAAGAAAAAGCAGAAGCAAAAGATTCGAAACCAGATTTATCGAGCAATAAAGATGTTTCGTTCTGGTGGATGTCGAGCGCGAAAGATAAAAAACCAAAAATCGCCGGTCGTGAAAAGCTGCTGACGGATGATTATCAGGTTTCGCAGGCATTCAACTATCTCAAGGCTTGGGCGTTGATGGAGCACTTGCAAGATGGAAGTTTGATTGCTTCGCCGGATGCGGCAGCACAACTGACTCCGGAGGCAGCAGCAACTAAAGCATCGGAACCCGCAAAAGATGGTGCATCGGCGCCGGCCATAAATTCAAATGCAACGCCTGCAACTTCGCCAACCCCAGAAGCAACGGCAACGCCGAATCCGCGCAAGAAAAAGAAGTCGTAAAAATTAGTTTTATTAGGACTTGGTCAAACGTCTGTTCTTTTTGGGCCAGACTCTTCAAACACCCCCGCTCTCGCGTAGAATTGTGAGAGGGGGAACACGATGCTGGAATTTTTTTTCAAAGTATCACCGATTAAACTGACTCTCGGCATATCGCTTGTAGTTTTTTCTTTTCACATTTCGGTGCGCGCAGCCGACTCGCAAACGAATTTCGCAGAACCAAACTCAAGCTTGCCTGAGATTCGCGCCGCTGGCCTCGAGCTCGGAAACGAACTCACACATGTCACACTCAAAGGTCACGTGCATATGCAATGCGAAGACTACCTTGTAGCGGCGGACTCTGAATTTGATTGCACGATGGACACACTTGAACCGTTTACGTTCTCTCGGTTTCAAACAATTGAAAGCATTGATGCGGATCATTTTGACTTACAGATACAACACGAAAAATCTTGGGCTCGTTCGAAAAGTGGAAGCTACCTTCCGAGCTCTGGATCAAGCGCTCTCAGTTTGAACCTTTGGAATTCGTCGCTTTTTGATTGGCCGATTCTTGACGATGGAGTGAACCTGGCAACCTTTTCGTTAACCAAAGCGGGTAAACCGGTGGCGACAGGATCTTTCACCGTGAATGTTTCAAAAGTGGCGCGCAGCTGTTCGCCTGCGACTCTCGTTTCGAATGACGATGGTGATTGCCGTAACAAAAAATATGCGTGTGAT
>JAYVND010000599.1:0-3542 GCA_043758635.1 Bdellovibrionales bacterium | reverse complement strand
GAATCTCCTCCAAGGCCTCTAGTTTAAGTATGCGAAAGGCTCTGAATCAATCGCAAACGGTTCCATATCTTTACAGTCACCTGAACTTAGTGCCCCCGCAGGCGGAGTCAAAACTGCGGCAGCAGTTGGCGCAGCGGGCGGAATAGGTTCTTGAGTGTTTCGCGAATTCGCGGATTCGTGAAGTCGACTCAAACCACCGATCGAATCATTCGCAAAAGTGTGAAGAATTTCTCCGTGTCCCGGAGCAGGACACGGATGAGATGCCTCGAATCTTCCCTTAATGATTTCGCGTGATATTCCCATTTCACACCAGGCGCTACTTTAGACCTGCCGCTTGGTTCGCGAAGCTAAAAAATGACCAGCCCAATCGACCACCCAACTGAAGGACCCGTATGAACTCTTCTTTTTTGAAACTTGCCGCAAGCTTGTTTATTTTCGCAACTAGCATTCTATCGACGAATGCCAATGCAGATACGCCGCTCCCGGCACCATCTCTCAATGTTTGTCAAAATTTTATGAATTGCGGAGCTTATCACGGTACCGGCGTACAGAGTTTTGCGGTCGACGGCGTTCCGAAGGGAACTAAAGACATCGAAGAATCCGCTACGGTTTCAGAAGCAGGACCCGACACAATCTCCTTTAAATTTTCTTACCACGCCAAAGCAAATCCTCCCGATGACATATTTATCCTCGATCTGAAATTAATCTTTAGCGCCGACGGTCGCTTCACTGCGACGACAGCGCGGTCCGGTTTGTTTGCGATAGGTATTTGCAGAGCGCAAAACTGCACTTTTGAATTCGTTCCGCACGCGACGAGTGCAGAAGGCACGAACGTCAGCACGCTCCTCTACCGAAACGGAAAACTGATTCACCACATGATGTGCTCCAATATGAAGCAGGCAGGAGAGGCAACCTCCACCATCAACGCAGTTCTCAGTTTGCAGTAAATTTGCATTAAATATGTAGTACTCGATGACGAGGCCCCGGCCGCTGGCGCCTCGATAAACTTCGGATGCTTGGTGTTTTGCTTCAGCGAAAAGCTGCGGAACATACTTTGCACCGCTTTCGACAGAACAAACGAGCGGCTCAAGATGCGGACCAAATAACGATCTGACACGGTTGGGTAACGGTTGAGCAACGGTTTGGTTTTGAGTCGCAACAAACTGGAGACACACAAATGAACCGATATTCACGAGTGTCTAAAATTTGGACGATCTTACAGTTGCCCCTTCCACAGTTGCTCTATGCAGTGCTCATTGCGGCCACCGTCATTTTTCTAAGCTCACCGAGTTTTGCCGAAAAGGGCCAGCCACGAAGCACTCCTGCCGCAGCGCAAGCGGCATTTCAAACTGAGTTTCGAAATGCCGCATCTCAGATTCCCAATGCCCTCCTGCAAAGCGGATATACGAATTTCGGGAGACTCAATCTTGCGCAGTTGAACCAGCGAATCGCCTCAGTCAAGGTTGTCGTTGTCAGTACTCAAGACATTCGCGACTCAAACGGCGGAGATCGAAGCTCCGCTCACTGGACAAATCTTCCGAGCGCGCAACAGATTGCAGTCTCGCTTGCCTGGTGGAAATATTTCGATGCTCAACACACCGTCTTAGCACTCCATGAAGTGCTCGGTGAATTTGGTTTTCAGGACGGTGAATATTGGATCTCCACTTCATTGTGGTTGCTCACACTTCCCGAAGCGCAAACGCTAACCGGAGCTCAGCGCAAACTCGTCGGAAAATGGATCATGCAGAATGCTGGCTATGACATCGCATCCGGCGGAACCGTCATCGGCGTCGGAGGCGGAGGCGAAAGCGCATCACTTTGGTGGCGAATGGAGTCTCTCCAACTTTCGCTCCGAGAAATGAGCGAAGCTACAAGCGCAGAAAATAGGAACGACAAGTGGGAATTTTTGCTCCACATACTCTCTTCGCTAATGACATCGCGGGTGGATGGCATTCACGGCGTAGAAGAATCCTCTACGGCTGCGATACGCACTCCTAGAAGGCCAAAACCGTGAACGCGCCGCGCTCATTTCAGATCATTCAGCAATCGGCAGAGCGGCTCAGAGGTGAGATGCCAAGAATGACCATGCGAAATATTGCGATGAGACTCAAACTCTCGCCGTCTTATTGGAGCAAGATCATGCGCGGTGAAAAGCCGCTTCCCATGCATCTCATTCCGCCGGTCGTTGAGATTTTAAGGATGGACTGGTCGGCAGTTGCTGAACTTCAACGCGCTTTGCTCGAAGAGATCGAGGAAAAAAAGTTTTTACCTCAGACGGGATTGAAAATTGGAAAGCGCGAAACAACATCGCCGACCCAAAATTACCGCCATCTGGGTCGCGATGATTACTGGCTGCTTGAAGAATGGTATTACTTGCCGATGCTCAATCTCTTTGCGGTCGCCGGTTTTCACCCGACACCGCAAGAATTCGCAACTCGCCTCGCGATACGCGTGGAGCAAGCATCCAATGCAGTTGATCGTTTTGCATCTCACCAACTCATTGCGATAGACGAAAACAATCGCTGGAGACGAACCGAAAGGTTCGCCCGATTTCCGACGGATCGTTCACTGACTGAAGTGCGCAAGTACCATCAGGCAATTTTGCAGAAAGCCTTTGCAGAACTTCAGAAAAAGACTGATAGCAAAGCCTTCGCCGCGCGCGCAATTTCATCAATTTGCTTTTCGGGCTCATCAGAAAAAATAGCCGAAGCGCGCGTCATCTTAGAAGAAGCAGTTTACCGAGTCGCCAATCTCATGGCGAACGAGCCAGTCGCCGACGAAATTTATCAATTGAACCTTCAACTCTTTCCACTGACGAACACCAGGCCTCATGAAGAATAAATCAGCTCCGTGAGACGAGGCAAGTCCGCTGCGGACCCATCACTGCTTAAAGATAAAAGCAAAATCCAAGTCCTACAAACGCGCCGCTCAAATCGAGCTTGCGGTTACCGCCGTCCATGTTGACGAGGGTGCTGCCGTCACTCTCGGCGCCGCTGATGGCCGTTGTGCTTTGGGTGCTTTTAAAAGATTTTACTGGCAGGTAGCGGTAGCCCAACTTGAAATTTGCGGTGACCATGTCGGTGAAGTTGATCTCGTAGCCGGTGTAAATCTGTGCAGCCATCGTTTGCGCACGAGCGGATTCGGTGTAGCTCCCGACGCCTAGGGCGCTTTGGCCTGCAGTCGTGATTGCATACTTATTGTCCATCGTCACAAATGCGTAGCCCAAACCGAATCCAAATAACGCGTGCGAACTCATGTCGCGGTAAGCGAGAAATTCAAACGCAACTCCAGGAATGTAGGCAAGTATTTGACTATCCAAACTAAAGTAGTTTGTATTGCTACTATTGGTTCCGCTGATATTGGTTTGGTGCGACGGCACCAAAATTTCGATGCCAACTTTCATATTGAGCTTCTCGCCCGAAAATAAAACACCGAATTCACCACTTGCAGCGGTCGAGCTTTTTTTATCTGTGCTTACGCCCGACCCCGAGGACAAATCGTAGGGCGTTTTTGCTAGGGCCGTAGTCCCATATGTACCGCCG
>JAYVND010000598.1:0-3546 GCA_043758635.1 Bdellovibrionales bacterium | reverse complement strand
AAGCGCCGCAATTTGCTGAGAACTGAGTGATGTGGAATAAAGAGTGCTGAGATCGGCTGGAGAGTGCACGCTATTGCGAATCCAGAAAATGACTTCGCCGATTGGAACGGCGACTGGAACTTCGCTTGAAGAAGCACTCAAAAGCATAAGGCGTAAACTGTCCAAGGCTTTCAAAGATTTGCTCGAAATTTGTTCTTTTGAAACTCGCTGCGTGAATTCGCGAAGCTTATCAACAGGAATCGTCGCTTGAATTTTGCGAGCACGATCGCCGTACCACTCCGATAGCGTAACTTCGATCACACCGACTGGTCCGTCTGATTGAATTGCGAGGGCGATTTGATCACTTTTATTTTTAATGTCGTGAGAGGGCTGATTCGAATGCAAAACATTTGATGCAATCAGTGCGTTAGCGCAGGACTGGAGATCGGTTGTCATCTGGCAGACGAGACGTGCTCTCGCCATAAGGAGCTCTTCATGCGAAACTTCGCAGAATGGGTAGCCCTGGGCGAATGCCATTTGAGCCATCGAAAAGATGATTTGGACCGCTATGAACGTTTTTACAATTTGCATGCTCTTCTGCCTCAGCAGCTTTCCATGCAATTCGAAGCTCATCCTCGCGGCAATCGTGGCTCGTAGCAGCTGTCGAAGAATGAGTCATTTAACAATTTTGGGTCCTCTCCCGTGGACGTTTCAGCGCGTATAGCGTGTGGATAGCGTGTAGCGTGGACGGCGCTAAATGTTGCTTCTGTTATTTCAATTGAGTATCACGTCCATCTGCGAAATCAGCGAAGCCGAGGTCGCGTTTGGTGTAAAGCTGTCGCTGGCGACTGCGATGAGATCTTTTCCTAAATAATCTGTTAGTGAAGCCTTCACTGTGACCTGAGGCGCACGGCCGACGAGCTCGCCTTTTTCAAAAACAAAGCCAATTTGAACAGGCGTCGAGAACTCGCCGAGTTCGTTGCTATCGCCACCCACAGCGATGACCGCGACAAGGCAGCGATCGAGATCACGAATGACTTCACGCCAAGGAAGTTTTCCGCTTTGAAAGCCCAATTTTCTCTGAGCTAAGCTCACGCCGCTGTTGTAGCCTCGCATTCCATTCCCCGTAGTCGCTGAATCAAACTTTTTTCCGAATCTCAAGTCGCAAATGAGATTTTCGAAACGACCGCTCTGAATGAGAGCTAAATCATCGCTTGCGCGCACACTGCCTTCGCCATCAAAAAACTGCGTGAGCCCGGCATCGGGAATGTAAGAACGGTCAAGAAGAGTGACCTGAGGCGAAAAAATCGTTTTGCCGAGGGAGCCTGCGTACAAACAAGACCCATCGCGGTAGCGATGAATCATGAGTGATTCACGTAGTTTTTTAAGTGGAGTTTCTGCTTCTACGAACAGCACTGGCATTTTACCTGGAGGCAATTGGACCTTATTTTTATACACGTTGAGATATTGCTTATGCGCCTCGATCTCGGCCTGAATCGTTGGTTGAGCGGCCGATTGTGAGATGAAGCCATCAAACATGTTTCCTGAGCCCTTACTTTGGTAAACAAGATACCAGTCACAGAGCCCACCTGAGGTTTTAAGGTCGATACCGTAATTGGAGGTCAGGCTTGTCGTCGTATTCGAGATCGCGCACTTTCCAGAAAAGACAAATTCGGGAAACTGTGCCGCAAGCTCCACTGAGCGTTCTTGAAACTCCGTGATGGAATCGAGGCCGACCTCACAGCTCTTTCGGGTTTCAACATGCGCTTTTGCAAAACCGTAGTCGTGAGCAATACCTGGTCCGCCCCACTCCCGAGTGTCGGCAATCAGGCGATCTACATTGGACTCACCGAGACGCGAAGTTTGGAAGGTTTTCCCATTTTCAAACCGGCGCACGCCAAACCGCTGGATTTCAGTATTTTTCAATGACTTAATGGCATTCGCCTCGAGTTGCGTGACAGTAGATTTCTCGTGGATTGAAAGAATATCGAATTTCATCAGCTGACCTGCATTTCTGAAACAACAACGTAAGGGCCACCGCTGGCGACAGGCAGTGGCCACTGTTCCATTTTTCCACACCCACCGATTGCGCCGCTTTGGAGCATAAACTCTTTCGATACGGCTTCAATATTTTTAAGCGTTTCAAAGACTGACTCTGAGATGACCGTGAGGCGAACAGGCTCGAGCGCTCCATTTTTACCGATGAGGTAGCCGCGTGTGGGCGCGATGGTAAACGTGCTGAGGCCACTCCCGTGTTTGACACCTTCGACGTACAGAGCACCTTCGCTCCGAGCCAAGATCTCAGTAAAAGGTTCGATCCCCGGTTCAATGTAAGTTGAGGTCATGCGTACGATTGGCTCAAATTCGAAACTCATAGCGCGCGAATTTCCTGTTGGCTTTTCTCCCAGTTGAAACGCAGTTTCTCGAGAGTGCAAACGACTCTCGAGGACGCCGTTTCGGATGAGGTAGTTTTTCTGGGCGGGAGTTCCGTCGTCGTCGATCGGGCAGTAGCCCGACGTGCCAACGTGGCTTCCGCGATCAACAATTGTCAGGCAATTCGAACCAATTTGTTTTCCAAGCTTCCACTCTTCCAAAGCCTCAGAATTTCCGAGCATGAAGTCCGCTTCAGATTTGTGGCCGAAAGATTCGTGGGTGAAGACGCCTGCAACTTCGGGATCTAAAACAACTTTGTATTTCCCCGGAATGATGGCTTTAGCATTCAAAAATTTCTGAGCTTCGACGGCAAATTTTTGAAGATCCGCTTCGCGGCCCACGAGTTCCGAAAAATCAGTGCCATAGATACGCATAAAGTCGTCAAAAAGCGCTTTTTGATCTTTGAGGGTAAACGCACAAATGAATCCCCCTTGATTGAAGTCAAATTCAAATCGAGTGCCCACGCTGTTGAGGTACGATTTGGTTTTGTAAACGTCTTTATAACGAATCGTTCGACTTGCGATTTTTTCGACTTTCGCGAGGACGGCATCATACAGCTTCGCGAGCTCAAGCTTTTTTTCTAGAGGGACCGCGCTAAATTTAGTTTCTGTGGAATTCATTGCGATATGGGGCGGCTGAACTTCTGCGGAAAAGGAATCTGTGCCTTGATTTTTCGTTTCAAGGCGCGCAAGTCTTTCGATGATGGATTTAAGGTCTTTAATCTCTGTCGTGGACTCGTAAAACCAAAAACTGTTTTTGCGCACTCGAATAAACGCACCGACCGAAGGGTTTGCCGTGCAGCTGACGACTTCACCATCTGTGAGTAGAAGATTGGTTTCAAAAGTGTCTTCCACTCGAACGTCCCAGTAATCGACGTTCAGCTTGAGGGACGAAAGTTCACTGACCAGTTTGTTGAGATAACTCACTTTTTCTCCTTCGGTGAGGGATCGGCAGATTTAGCAGCTAAAACTAAACAAGTCTATGACGCGTGGTCTTGTCTTCGTTGGTAGCTAAATGCTTTTTCGGCAAATGAATTTGCAGTCCTGGCTTCCATAGGCAACTTCTCTTTTTCACCCTGCCGAAAGTCGTAGGCATGTCCAATCGATAGACACCGGCCGCATCTTCTTTTGGGTC
>JAYVND010000597.1:0-10941 GCA_043758635.1 Bdellovibrionales bacterium | reverse complement strand
GAGAATGACGGCGGGCCGTTCCCGGTGCAATACTTGAAATATTCAGAAATCATGGTCACTCGTCGCCTGCATCGTTCGGGCGAATCTGAGTACTTGGTCAATAAAGAACCAGCACGTCTTCGTGATATCCAAGAGATCTTCATGGACACGGGCGCGGGCTCCAAAGGTTTCTCGATCATCCAACAGAATGCCATTGGTCAGATGATCACGGCCAAGCCTGAAGATCGCCGCAACCTCATCGAAGAAGCTGCGGGAATTACGAAGTTTAAAGCGCGCAAGCGTGAGTCGCAGCGTAAACTCATTTCGACTGAACAAAATTTGGTTCGTTTGGCAGACATTGTCACCGAACTCAAACGCCAGATCGACAGCCTTCAGCGCCAGGCGCAGCGTGCAGAGCGTTACCGCAATTTGAAGCGCGAGATCGAAGATCTTGATCTTTGGTTGTCATCTAAGCAGTTTCTCGAGCATCAGTTCATCGCAAACGAAGCAGAGCGCGCTTACACCGAAGCTGAAACGGCCGAGATTGAATCTCAGTCGAATCTTTCAGGCAACGAAGCCGAGGTTGAAACGCTTCGAGCCCAAATGGCGGAGAGTGAAAACGCCGTCAATGATGCACAAGTGCAACATATGACGTTGCGCAATCTCGTGCAAAAAGCTGAATCCGAAGTGCAAGAGTTGCGCTTTGAGATCGAAACCGCTCGTCGTAATAAAGAGATGACCGGCTCGATGGTTCAGGAGAACGAAACTCGTCGCAATATTCTTGAGACAGATCTCGCAAAAGTGCAAGAGAGCCTTGAATCGATTCGTGAAGAGGCGATGCGCCTGCGCGAAGAGTTCACCGAGAAAAAGGGCCGTTTTGAGAACTCGTCAGTTCGCATTTCGGAAGTTGACACGGAATTAACCGATGCTCGTCGAGAGCTCTTAACGGTTTCGGCAGCCGAGAGTTCGGCATCTTCTCGTATCATGTCTATCGGTGAAGCGATCTCGAGCATTGAAGAACGTGAAGGTGAAGCGCGTGGGATACTCGAGGAGCTTCTCGAAAAGCGCATGGACTTCGATTCGCGTCGCACCAAAGTTTGGAACGAGCTCGAAAAGGAGCGCCAAGGGCAGCTCGATCTCGCTCGCGACGTTGAGACTTACGAGACGAACAAAGCAGTTCTCCAAAACAATATCGCGGAACGTCGCTCGGAAGTGGACCTCTTTAAGGATTCACTCAACGAAGTCACCGGTAAACTCTATGGTTTAGAAAATCTCGCCAACAACTTCGAAGGTTTCGAAGCCGGCGTTAAGTCGGTGATGTTCTGGCAGCGGCAAAAATTGGACTCTCTCCCGGAGAGCCAACGCAGTGACGCGCAAAACTTTCACCCGATCGCTGAAGTTGTTGAAGTTCCGGCGGAGTATGAACTCGCAATGGAATCGGCTCTCGGTCCTCGTTTGCAAATGCTCTTGTCTGACAATCCTGAATCGGCATTGAACGCGGTTGGATATTTGAAGGATCAAAAGCGAGGTCGCTCGAGCTTCGTCTCGGGTGGTTTCTCGAACTATGGCTCGGGTGATTTATCGAGCCACGGCTCGGGTGATTTATCGAGCCACGGCTCGGGCCAACTCATGGTGGTCGAACAATCAATTCCCGAAGTTCGCAAGGACCAAGTCCGCGCGATCTTAAAAGACGTCGTCCGCACGCCCGAGCGCTTTGAACCAACGGTTCACCGCTTGCTTGATCGTGTGGCGGTCGTGAACAATCTCTCTGAAGCGCTCGATCTTCGTCAGAACTATCCGCAGTGGACGTTCGTTACGATCGAAGGTGATCTAATTTCATCGGACGGCGTCATCTCTGGCGGAACTGCCGAGAGTGCAGACTTCGGCATGCTCAAGCGTCGCCGCGAAATCAAAGAACTTTCGCTTCAAAAAGAGGAATGGTCGGGCAAACTCTCGCTCGCTCAAGTGACTCTGAAGAAGATGGAAGAGCAGCTCTCGATGATGATCTCTGAACTCGAGCAAGCGCTAAAGCGCAACCTCGAGAAAGAAATTTTACTCGCGGGTCTCAAAAAAGATCTCGATCAAGCAGAGCGGGAAGTCCAAAACGTTGGACAAGCCATCTCGCGCCAAGAGAAAGACGTGCACTCGCTCACCACGCAACTCGAGACTCGCCAAAATGAATTGAGCGAACTCGAAGACAAGCGCGTGGAGCTTGCAGAACGCAAGATGGAGCTCGAACAAACGATCGAGAGCCTCCATCAAGAACTTTTGACCGCGCGAAATGGAATTGACGAACTTCAAGAAGAAGTCACAAAGCTCCAAGTTTTGTCGGCAACGAAAACTCAAGAGTGCGATGGCCTCGAACGCCAAGAGCAAATGCTCACACGCTCGTTTGATGAAGTCACCGGCACGCTCTCTCGCATGTCTGAAGAGTCAGAACGCTCAACCGAAACCATGTCTACCAATCAGGTTTTGCAAGAGGAGCGTAAGCTTCAACTTGAAGACTTGATCCGTCGCACGGAAGAGTCCGAGCATTTGGTATCAGAGACTCGCGACACGTTTGAACAAGTTCAAACTCGCCTGCGTGAAATCGAAAAGACTCTCTCTGGGTACATGACGATGCGAAACACGCTTCAGTCTCGAATGAACGAAGCGAAGCTCCACATGGAGCAAGCGCGGATGAAGGAATTGTTCCTCACCGAACAAGTCCGCGAGCGCTACATCATTGAGCTCGGAGAGGTCGCAGAACGCTATCGCGGCAGAGAAGGCGACACGAAAGAAGCGGAACGCACACTCAAAGATTTGCGCGAAAAGATCTCTCGCATTGGCGATGTGAACCTGTCGGCAATCGAAGAATATGACGAAGTAGCGAAGCGCTACGAGTTTCTTTCGAAGCAACAAACAGATTTAGTTGAAGCCAAAGAGCAACTCCGCAAGGTCATTGAGCGCATCAACCGCATCTGCCAAAAACGTTTTAAAGAGACGTTTGATCAGGTCAACGAGCGCTTCATGAAAGTCTTCCCGGTTCTCTTCGGAGGCGGTGAAGGGCGTTTGATCCTCGTTGAAGATCCAGAAAAAGGTGAGATGGGGATCGACATCATCGCGAAGCCTCCAGGCAAAAAGATGACGTCCATCTCGCTTATGTCGGGCGGAGAAAAAGCACTGACGGGTGTTTCTCTCGTCTTCTCGATCTTCTTGGTGAAGCCATCTCCTTATTGTCTACTCGACGAGGTTGACGCTCCACTTGATGACGCCAATGTTTTCCGTTTCAACGACTTGGTTCGTGAGATGTCCAAGCGTTCGCAGATCATCGTCGTGACGCACAACAAGTACACGATGGAAGTTGCGATGAAGCTCTACGGAGTCACCATGGAAGAAAAGGGCGTCTCGAAAATGGTTTCGGTGAACTTGACCGAAGCGCAAGACGTCGCCGGCGGCGCAGATTGAGTGACGGCGGCGCAGATTGAGTGACGGCGGCGCAGATGGCGGGAAGTTCTGAAGGGATGACCGACTCATGTCGAGCCAGCTCTCTGACGTTTTCGGACCAGGTCTTGTAGGTAAACGAAATTTTGCAATGGCGAGCTCTAACTAGGAGCTTGCCTTTTTTTATTGGTGGGCCCTGTAGCGCGCAATTCTAGGCCGGACTCCGCAGTGTCTGGAATGAACCGGTCTTGTTTTCTTTTCGCATTTGCGAAATCCTAAAAGACATCCGGAGGTCCAAGTATGTCTCGTTCCGAAATCACATTTGCCGCAAAAACTGACTCTGCGTTACAGCAATTGCTGAAAAAAATTCGTGTGTCCTGGTGTTTGGCGCGCTTCACAACGCTTGCTCTTTTCGTCAGCTTGATGCTGATGGTGACGGCGAAGGCAAAGGCTGCTGATTTCCTCATCGAGCCTTATGCCGGCGTCGGATTCGGTGAATTAAAGGCGACATACTCCGATGGCTCTGGAGATTTGCGCTACAAGACGGATGGTTTGAACGTCGGTACACGTCTTGCGATTCAGCTTCCAATTTTTTATTTCGGCGTGGATTACGACTTGCAGTTTTCGCAGGCAAAAACTGATAACAACCCTCACAGTTATTTTGGCGACACAAGCATGACCGGCCAAGCACTGTTTGCGATCGCCGGAATTCATATCCCACTTTTAAGAGCATGGGCGGGCTACGGAGTGTTGGATCGCGTGAATTTCGCGTCAAACAACGGTTACTCATCGAGACAATTTTCGGGCAGCGCACTGAAGTTAGGCGTAGGCTTCACAGGATTGCCCTTCATCGATCTGAACGTCGAATATATCGCATCAACTTTCACGGATCGCCCGTCGATTGCCGGAAGTACCTTTAGCAGTGCGACTCAGGGGACAGTCCTTTTGACCGCGAGTCTACCCCTTACGTTCTAATTTGAAGCGGACGCTCTAATTTGAAGCGGACCTTGACGCCTCACGCCCTCATCTCTAAATTGGCCAAAAATTGGGTCCGCGCCTGTGGATCCGAAAGAACGCCGAGGGGTGAACCATGGATTCGACCGCGCATAGCGCCATCACATACTTTGTACTCTCCGATGGATTCATGTGGTGTCTCGGCATCTCCATGCCGCTTCTTTTTACTTATGCCGTCTGGTTTATCTATCGACTGAATAAAAATTCGGATGCGCTCATCGAGCCAACCCTCCACATTCCTCCGGTCTCAACAGATGGAATTGAGAGTGCGTCACGCGAACGCATGCCCGAAAACGAATCCGCTGTTGCTGATTCGCTCGAGCTCGCGAGAATTCCATCTGACGATATCCCGCCGGATTTACGCTCGCGGGGCCGCCTCGAAAAGGACGAAGAGGGCGAAGCGCGCGGACCGATTCATAGCTTAAAGCAGATCAATCGCACAGGCCCTGAAGCGTTGCCTGCTCCAACAGAATTAGGCTCATCCGCTCCGCCAGAGCCGGGCGAAGTGGCGCCATTAAAATCTTTGTCGTCGGCTCTTGCAAACACGCGTCAGTCTTTTTTTGGTCGATTGAAATCAATGTTCGCTGGCCGGGCGATGCTCGAATCCAGTGAGCTCGAAGATCTTGAAGAGATCCTTTACACATCTGACTTAGGGCCTAAAACGGTCCAACGTTTGATGGGCGCGGTTGAAGCAAAATTAAAAACTGCTGGGGCCTCTGGTTTTGATGCGGTCCGCGAAGCATTGAAGAGCGAGATGCTCGGAATTTTAACAACCGCAGCGGTTTCGACTCCGAGTGCACCCGCAAATATTACCGACGGGCTCGAAAATCTTGCGGTTTGGAACGGAAAGCCTGCGCTCTTGATGGTCGTCGGCGTGAATGGCGCCGGTAAAACGACGACGATCGGAAAACTCGCGAGTCGCCTCGCTTTGAGCGGCAAAAAAGTTCTTGTTGCCGCTGGCGATACTTTCCGCGCGGCTGCAGGCGATCAGCTTAAGATTTGGACAAAGCGTGCGCAGGTTGAAATTTTTTTTCCAGATGGGGTGAGTGATCCTTCAGCAGTTGCTTATGCTGCGTGCCAAAAGGCACAGTCGGAGGGATTTGACATTGTGATTGTCGACACTGCCGGGCGCTTGCACACGCAAAAAAACCTCATGGAGGAACTCAAAAAAATGAAGCGCGTGGTGCAAAAACTGATTCCCGATGCACCACATGAGGTGCTTTTAGTTCTCGATTCTAACTCTGGCCAAAATGCGCTGATTCAAGCACGCGAATTCCATCAAGCTTTGGGGGTTACGGGAGTGGTTCTCACAAAGCTCGACGGAACGGCAAAAGGTGGCGTTGCCATAGGCATCGCGTGCGAGCTTCAACTGCCGATTAAACTTATCGGGGTAGGTGAGGGCATGGATGACTTGCGCCGTTTTTCACCCGTCGAATTCGTTGACTCCATTATCTGATTGATCATGAGCGTTACAGAATACTTAAGTTTTTTGAATGCCTCTGAGTTTGCACTTCATCCCTACCAAGTTTCGTCGTACCTTATTAGCATGATTGAGAAATCTCTCAAATCCGAATCTTTTTCTGGCTCGCGGTCTCCAAATCATTCATCGAGTATGAATGTGGACACCGGGGCTGACTCGCGCCTTTTTGAAGTTGTCATTGCGGGCGTGCCGCTTCGTTTGAAATCTGCACACGATAATCAGACTGTGAATGAATTGGTTGCTTACGTGGATCAAAAAGTCCGCGAAGCCCTGCCTCTCACCAAGACCGGTTCCATTCAAAATGCCGCAATTCTGGCGTCGCTGAATCTTGCAGAAGAATTTATCCTGCTCAAACGCAAAGCGAAGCTCGAGTTGGAAAACCTCGAAGCCAAGGCTCAGAAAGTGATCTCGGAGTTAGAGAGTTCTCGTGTGAACACGGGGCTTAACAATACTTGAGACCGAAGAGGGTCATGAATCGCACGGTCGAACATTTTGCTTGCAAGGATCGAACACTTTGTTCGAAATCTGAATTGCACAGAATTTTGTTCAGCGTCGCAATCTGATCGAAACACGTCGAAAATTGTCCAAGTCCCGCGCTCAAATTTGGTGGGGACATCCATGACTTCAAAAGAAAGCCTGCGCGAAATGCAGCGCAGCCGCATTCGGTTGGCGCAAAATGAGCGTCAAAAAGAGCGTCAAAGTGAGCGTCAAAAAGAGCACGTGAACTCGCCCGCGATTCCGGATACGCATTCCCATGCCGAGCACAGACTCAGAGAACGTTTAGAAGTTTTTTTTGCTCAACTCTTTCCCTTTCTGATGAATAACAAAGAGATGGGTGAGTCGGACCGAGTTTCTAAGTCGGAGCAGCATCCAGCTCCGCTTCCGGTGACTCGACGGCGTTGGGCAGCGTTTGCTCCGCATGGTCATGAACCGCAACTTCACTCTGCGCTTCAAGCGATCGCCAGATGTTTTCAGGTCGATTGGGTTTTTCCACGCGTCTTGAATCCGGAGAGCGAAGTTCCCGATATGGAATTCTATCTTCCGCATGCTGGGGGGAATGCCGAGCGGTCCGAAGCCGACCCGGTTTCCGTTGCCTCCCACCTTGGGCCCAATGCTGACTCAATGAGAGCATCTGCTTTCAAAGATAATTCGTGGGGACTGTCCGAGCCCAATCCCGAAACCTCGGAGCTCATCGACGGCGAAACCATCGAAGGTTTTTTGATCCCTGCTCTCGCATTTGATATGCACGGCGCTCGCTTGGGTCGCGGCAAAGGATACTTCGATAAATACCTCTCGCGATTTGCAGACGTCCATTCGTTGAGCGAAACTGTCAGCGAAACTGTGAGCGAAACTTTCAAACGCGCCTGCTCCCTGACGGCCCAAACTGCGGGTGTCCCTTCCGGCCACCAGACCAAATCCGCTCCGGACAGCGCGATGCCCGCTGCTTTCAAGAGCGGTCTTAAATTCAAAACAAAAATCGGCATTGCCTTTGACGATCAAATTCTCTCGGAGAATTTGGTGACCGAGGCCCACGACATCACGATGGACATTGTCTTGAGTGAAAGTCGGCTGCTCGTTTCTCAAGCGTGGTGGAAACATCATTCGGAGAATGGGCGAGGGACTCGAATCGCATTTCGTCAGGCATTTCCGGGAGCTGAGCTTATTGAAGCTTCGCCTCTCAAAACCACTGCCAAACAATTGAAAGGGCTTAAATCGTGAATACAGCCGTGATCATGGTGATTTCACTTATCTTCGGTCTCCTCCTAGGAGCCGTGGGTGTTTCTTTTTACCGCAAAATGTTGGAGTCGCGTCATGCGAAGTCAGCAGAAACTGAAGCGGATAAAATTTTGGCGAAGGCGCGCGGCGATGCTCAACGTATCGACCGAGATGCGAAACAACGCGCCAAAGATTTCGAAGCTCGGTCACGCAAAAATGCCGAGAACGATATCAATAAACAAAAGCAGAAGCTCACTCAAGAAGAAAAGGCTCTGACGGATAAAACCTCAAAGCTCGACAAAGAGTTTGTGACCAAAGAGACCGACATGGAACAGCGCCTGCAAGAGATTGCAGGCCGCGATGAAAAAGTCAAAATCAGCGAAAAGCGTTTGGTCGATCTCGAACTCGAAGCCTCTCGTAAACAAGATGAACTGAAAGCAAAGCTTGAAGCGATCTCTCAGCTCACCGTTGAAGAAGCTAAAAAAGAGATGATCGATGCTCTCACCGAAGACGTTCGTGCGGATGCTGCCAAAAAAGCAATTCTGATCGAAGAAGAAGCGATGGCCGAAGCGCACACCAAAGCGTCTCGCGTGGTGGCAATGGCGATCGGTCGTTTTGCGAGCGAATTCACATCCGAGCGCACGGTGAGTGCGATCAATCTTCCGAACGAGGAGATGAAGGGTAAAATCATCGGTCGTGAAGGCCGCAACATTCGCGCGCTTGAAGCTGCCTGCGGCGTCGACCTGATTGTCGATGAAACTCCCGAGGCGGTTGTAATTTCAAGCTTCGATCCAGTTCGCCGCGAGATCGCCCGCAAAGCGCTCGAGAAGTTGATGGAAGACGGCCGCGTTCATCCCGCGCGTATCGAAGAAGTGATCGAAAAAGTTAAAAAAGAATTGTTTAAGACGATGAAGGAAGACGGCGAAAAAGCAGTTTTCGAACTTGGTCTTCACGGCGTGCATCCCGAAGTCGTTAAAGTTTTGGGAAGCCTCAAGTACCGTCAAACGATGAGTCAAAATGTCTTGGAGCATTCGATCGAAGTCGGCTTCTTAACTGGCATGATGGCAGCAGAACTCGGGGTTGACGTGAAACGTGCTCGTCGAGCGGGACTTTTGCACGATATCGGAAAAGGTCTCGACCACACGATCGAGGGCTCCCACGCCGTTGTCGGTGCGGACTTCTTGAAAAAATATGGCGAAGCCGAAGCCATTGTGCACGCGGTGCGTGCGCATCACGATGACGAAAAGCCAAATTCAATTTTGGCATTCCTCGTTCAAGCTGCCAACGTCATTTCGAACTCTCGCCCCGGCGCGCGTCGCGGGTCGATGGATTCGTACATCCGACGTATGGAAGACATGGAGTCGATCGGAAACTCCTTTGACGGAGTCATCCGAACGTTCGCCGTTCAGACCGGAAAAGAGCTTCGCGTCTTAGTTGAGTCTTCTCGCGTAACTGATGAGCAAGCTTCGATGCTCTCTTACGACATCGCTCGTAAGATTGAGCGCGAGATCTCGCACCCTGGTCAGGTGAAGGTAAATGTGGTCCGTGAGGTGCGTGTTGTGGAACATGCAAGATGACGCCCATTTTTAAACTCACTCCGAGCGAGCAGCTCCGTGAACTTAAAAAAGGCGTCGTTGATCTTGTTTCGGAAGCTGATCTTTTAAAAAAATTAGAGCGTGCGTACAAAGATGGGAAGCCTTTGCGGGTCAAAGCCGGCTTTGACCCCACGCGCCCTGATTTGCATTTGGGCCATACTGTCTTAATGAACAAGATGAAGCAGTTCCAGGATCTTGGTCACCAGGTTGTTTTTTTGGTGGGAGATTTCACGGCGCTCATTGGCGATCCAACCGGTAAAAACGAAACGCGACCACCTTTGCAAGCCGAAGAGGTCGCGAAGAATGCGAAGACTTACGTCGCCCAAGCTTACAAGATACTCGATGAATCAAAGTGCGAGCTTGCGTGGAACAACACGTGGTTTTCTAAATTTTCGGCAACTGATTTTATTCGCCTGTCTTCGCACTACACGGTGGCGCGAATGCTGGAACGCGATGATTTTGAGAAGCGCTACAAATCAGGAACACCTATCGCGATTCACGAGTTTTTGTATCCGCTGGTTCAAGGCTATGACTCGGTTGCATTGAAAGCCGATGTTGAGCTTGGTGGAACTGATCAACGCTTCAATTTGTTAGTCGGTCGAGATCTGCAAAAGACCTACGGCCAAGAACCCCAATGTATCATCACTCTTCCTTTGCTCGAAGGTCTCGACGGGGTCAATAAAATGTCGAAGAGTTTGGACAACTATATCGGAGTCGAAGATTCACCGCGCGACATGTTCGGTAAAACAATGCGCGTGTCGGATGAGCTGATGATGCGTTGGTACGAGTTGTTGACGGATGTGACAACTCTCGAAATCGATAAGATGAAAGCCGATATGGCTGTCGGCCAAAATCCGCGCAATTCGAAAGTGAAGTTGGCAAAGATTTTGGTCGACCGATTTCACGGCGCTGGCCAAGGGCAAGCGGCTGAGGATGAGTTCAATCGCGTTTTCGTGAATAAAGGTGTTCCCGACGACATGCCTGAATTTACTTTACCAGCTTCGCACTTTGTAGCAGAGATCGATGTGTCGGCACTCTTAAAACAGTTGGATCTTGTAGCAACTACGTCCGATGCGCGAAGAATGCTGGCGTCGAACGCGGTTGAAATTGCGGGTGCAAAATTTTCCGACTTCAAAAAACATTTTCAGTTTAAAGCGGGTGACTCGGTAGTTTTCAAAGTTGGTAAAAAGAAATTCGCCAAGCTCACAGTTGGTTGAGCATGTTCTCGGTTTTTTGAGCAGGCTCATAGTTGATTGAGCAGGAGTCGGTGCGATGAAAGTAAAATTTGTTCCGCAAAATGTCGAGTTTGAAATCAAACCAGGGCAGTCCGTGATGCATGTGGCACAGGATAACAACCTCTACATTAAATCTGTTTGCAAAGGTGTTCCGTCTTGTGCCGAATGCCGCGTTCGCGTGACCGAAGGCGACTTCAATGTTTTGCCTCCAGGCAGTGAGGAACTTTCGCTCATTGGAACTGGTTACTTTATCGATCGCCGCAGACTTTCTTGCCAGTTGAAATGTTTCGGCGACATCACCGTCGATCTTACGGAACAGATTAAAAAACAAAGCGAACTCTCTCAGGCCGGCAAAAAATTGCCGGTGAATGATCGAGTCGAGCAAGCGGTTGCCATTCGCGCACCTGAGTTTGCGATCGATGAGAACGATGAAGGCTCGGGCGCTGGTTCTGGTGCTAATCCTGGTGCCGTTCTTGGCACCAATGGTCCACGGCGAGAC
>JAYVND010000596.1:0-3556 GCA_043758635.1 Bdellovibrionales bacterium | reverse complement strand
AGACAGATGTAGGACTTCGACGCGAGCACAATGAGGATTCGTTCCTTTTTGATGAAGCGTCGGGTCTCTATATGGTTGCAGATGGAATGGGCGGACATCGCGGTGGCGAGGTCGCAAGTCGTATGGCGGTGGAATCAATGCGCGAGTTTGTGCAGAAAGCTGTTCAAGACGGGGGACGCCGTTTGAATCCTCGCTTGATGTTGATGCAGGGCTATGAGGAAGCAAGCCATCGCATTTACGACCGCAGCCAAGATCCCGCGGTTGGACTTCAAGGAATGGGTACGACTTTGGTCGCGGCGTTCCTTCGCGGAACAAGTCTATTCATCGGAAATGTTGGCGACTCTCGTGCCTATCTATTCACTGAAAACCAACTGTGGCAGATCACCGAAGATCACTCTCTGATGAACGAACAGATCAGGGCGGGTCTCCTGAATGAGAATAATTTGTCCGGATTCACCGCGCGAAACGTCATTACACGAAGCGTTGGGTTTGAACGGGATGTGCAGGCAGATGTGATCGAGCGACACCTCGAGCCAGGCGAAATGGTTTTAATTTGCTCGGATGGATTGTCCGGCTTAGTTACGGACAAACGAATTGCTGAGATATTCCGAGAATTTCCGAAGGATCAGATTGTTTCGACCTGCATCAACGAAGCCAAGAAAAATGGCGGAGACGACAACGTCACCGTGATGCTTCTTTGTGCGCAGCAACGAGAGACCTGAAGTGCGAGCGACGCTGGACGATACTAATTGACGCATTTTGACAGCATTGGTTAGGGTCGTCTTACATTTTCGGTCATCGCAGCTTGAGACTTGCTCTGCTGTAGGAGAATTTCCGCAGCCGAGTGCGAGCGAGTGAGTTCCTCGAGCGGAGGCAGGCAATGCTTTTGAGCGAAGCGGATGCGCAAGCGACGTGATTTTCTGAGTCTTTTTTCGAGGAGGACTGGTTTGGATAAGAAAGCAGTCACCTTCCTCATGGTGAGCAATCGTAAGGGCACAACCCGCAAGGTTGTGATTTCGGCCGCTTGGTTGAAGTCCATCTTGGCGTTGCTCATTGTTGGCGGCGTGATCGCCTCCGCTTGCGTGGTCGACTACGTCGGCCTTCTCGCCCAGGCGGTCGAGAATAAACGCCTTCGTGCTGAAAATTCTCAGTTGAAACAGCAGTTCCAAATAGTTGAAGGCAAACTCAACGCTCTTGAAACCGGGCTTGAGCGGGTGAAAAGCTTTGTCACTAAGTTAAAATTGATTACAAACATTGAAACCGAAGATCGCTCGCTAAAACTTGCTATTGGCCCACTGCCTCGCATGGGACAGTCGGTTGAAAGCGAATTGGGGATGTCTGGAGCGGGTCGCGAGCCAGCTGCCATCCCCCCGATTGCCTCGGACTCAGACGAAGACTCTGCATTCTTTCAGAAACCTCCAGCTGACGAATCCCAGGGAGAGTTGACGGTTGAGGGTCAGCGCGACTACGGCTCGTTGGCTGTTCGAATTGACCAAGCGGTTGCTGAAACTTCTGTTCGCGAACAGGGAATTTTAGAACTCTGGGAAGGGCTTTCGGAGCGTCAGAGCTTAATGTCCGCCACCCCTAGCATCAAGCCAGCCCGCGGATGGTACACCTCCCGGTTTGGCTACCGAATTTCGCCGTTTACGGGCCGACCGGTCATGCACAATGGAGTCGATATTGCGGCAGTGCCGGGTTCTCCGATTTATGCTCCAGCTGACGGAATCGTAAGTTTTGCTGGCTACGATTCTGGTTACGGTAAACTCGTTTCAATTGATAATGGCTACGGCGTGACGACTCGATTTGGTCACACGTCCCAGATCTTCGTCGAGGTTGGTCAGAGGGTTCATCGTCGTGATGTGATAGCCGCCGTCGGGAGCACGGGACGCTCGACCGGTCCGCACTGCCATTACGAGGTTCGGGTGAACGGCATTCCAGTCGACCCGATGAATTATATTTTGGACGAGTGATCGAACCAGATCAATTTGCATCAATAAATAAGGCGCCACTGGCGCCTTATTTATTTTTACGACGGTGCTCAGGGAGTGCGTTAGGCCGTAAGAAAAAGTCTCGTGCGAAAGGTACTCTTTCTTCTGCTGAGCACGAGTTTTGGCTTTGTGCTCAAGGAGTGCTGCTGAGGTTTTTCAATTTCTCGGCTGCGATCCGGAGTCCGTTGTGAGCGGCCTCTTCGTACCAGCTCAGTGCAAACGAGAGATCTTTTTTAACGCCGCTGCCGCCTTGCTCATAGAGCGACGCCAATGCGTACTGAGCGTTTGCATTCCCCTCGTAAGCTCGCTGCGTGAGTGCTGAGACATCCACTTTGGATTCACGCAAGATCCGACCGTGACTTGCGGCGAAAGCCCCAGTCGTCATGCATAACCCACTGGTCATGATTAGGGTCATGGTCGTGATTGTTCTAAGACGAAGACGATTTTTCATGAGGTCTCCTGCTGAGAAAGTGGGTGAATGGCGTCCAAAGGATCTACTGAACTTCCGTGCACGTCGGCGTGGAAGTTCAGGTGACTGAGACTCATCGGAAAAGGTATCGAGAACTTCAGAGGTAAAGACAAATTAATTCACCCAGGCTGGATCATGTGCAGGAGGAGAGCGAAGTGGGTGAAAAAAGAAAAGGCCCAGTGTTACCACTGGACCTTTTTCTTTCGCTTTTTCTTTCGTCTCTCGCGAGTTCGAATTTCGACATCCGAAGCTGCCGAAGTCGCGACCAAAACCAACTGAGGCGATTAACGCTTCGAGTACTGGAAGCGAGCGCGAGCGCCGGCTTTACCGTACTTCTTACGTTCCACCATACGTGGATCGCGAGTCAGGAAGCCTGCTTTTTTGAGTTGGCCGCGAAGAGTTTCGTCGAACGCAACAAGTGCGCGCGAGATACCGTGGCGGATCGCTCCAGCTTGTCCTGATTCTCCACCACCTCTAACGGTAATGAACACATCGAACTTGCCTGTATTTGCAGTCAGCCCGAACGGCTGCACGATCACCATGCGTGATGTCGGGCGGCTGAGGTAAGTATCAACCTCTTTGCCGTTGATAACGATTTTGCCAGCGCCTGGTTTCAAGAACACACGTGCTGCGCTAGTTTTTCTTCTGCCGGTAGCGTAGTAAAACTTTTGTGCCATTGCGAATCTCCGCCGATTCTATTTCAAGTATTTAAGGTTGAGGGCTTCTGGCTTTTGCGCTGCATGTGGATGCTCAGTGCCGCGGTAAGCTTTAAGCTTAGTGATCAAGGTGTTCGCAAGCTTGTTCTTTGGCAACATGCCTTTTACAGCTTCCTGAAGAATGAAAGCAGCGTCGTGCTCCATCTGCTCAGTGTAGTTGCGCGATTTCAATGACCCAAAGAAGCGAGAGTGAGTGTAATACTTCTTCTCAACAGCTTTGTTACCAGTTGTAGCGACTTTGTCTGCGTTCAGGACGATCACGAAATCGCCTGTGTCTTGGTTCGGTGTGAACGTGGGCTTGTGTTTGCCGCGGATCACTTGCGCGATTTCCGACGCCAAACGACCGAGGTTTTTACCGTTGGCATCAACGATCCACCACTTTC
>JAYVND010000595.1:0-3560 GCA_043758635.1 Bdellovibrionales bacterium | reverse complement strand
TTATGTACACCTCGATGATGGCGGGTTACTCCGATGTCAAAATCGCGGTGATGACAAGAGACTAAGTGGGGCTTACGGAAACTCTGTGCGCAATCGGTTTTCTGAGAGGTTATAATGGGAATGCCTGATATTTTCATAGAGCACAAACGAGGAGAGAAGGTTCAGAAAATCCTTCGCCTCGACGCGGGACGAAAGCTCTTCGTGATCGGCTCATCGCAAACAGCGGATCTCCGCATCAGCGGTGAGGGTGTCACGGGCTGTCACGTGGTTTTGCGTTCTGTCGGTTCAAAATGGTTAATATGTGATGTGAGCGGAACTGAACTTTTGCGCGTGAACGGCCTTGTAGTGACCGAACATGAGATCGATGAGAAAGCATTAGTTGAAATCGCGGGTCACCGTATTCAACTCTTTGCAAAAGAACGCAACACGGATCTTTTCCGTGAAGCAATCGTCACGGATCCATCACTCCTCGATACACAACAAGTAGTGATTCGCGCAAAAGATGGCAAGGTGATGCAAACGCATCTTTTGTCAGCAAACGATCCGTTCGTATTTCACGATGGTGAGCGTGAGCATTCACTGAAGGCTCCTACCACGGGCCACTGGATTAACACGGAAGTTGGAAGCCGCACGGTTCAGCAACGATTGGTACGCGCGCAAGAGTCAATTGGGCTAGACAGTTTTGAAGTCGATCGTGACATGAAGAGATCGATCGTGATTTCAATTCTCCTGATGTTCATGCTCTTGAGTTCTGCGATTTGGTTGAGTCACGGGCCGCAGGACAAAGCCGAAGTGGCACTCGACCGTCGTTCGATGGATATGATTTTCGATGCAAAGACCATTAAAAAGAAACGCGACGAGGCTCGTAAAGTTGTTCGAGAACGCGCCCAAAAAGCCGCCGCCGGTGGGAACATCGCCACCGCGGTGACCGCGCCGCGAACAGCTCCAGAGGAATCGACCGCTCCGAAAGTCACATCGAAAGCAACGGCGGCGGTGACCAGTCTTCGCCAAGCGGGTCTGCAATCTTTGATCGGGAAAATTGCGAAACGTGCGAACCGTCAAGGCCTGATGGTTGCGGCAACTGGCGCAAGTCCTGATGCCGCAGGCTCGGGTCGCGCCATCTTTAGCACGGGAACAAGTCTGGGTGGCGGCGGCGGTTCGGCAGGAAAAGCAGGGCCAGCATTCCGCTTAGGCGGAGTTGCTACAAGCGGAAAAGCCGGTGGTATTGGCTCGGGAAACCTTCGCGGTGGATCGAAACTCATCGGTGGGTCTGTTGGCATGGGCGGAGTCGTTGCTTTGTCAGATGATGATGAAACAGTGATCGAAGGCGGTCTCGACAAAGACGTCATTGCCGACGTGATCAAGCGGAATCTCGGTCAAATTCGTTATTGCTACGAGCGCCAGTTGAGTTCAAATCCAGAGCTCTACGGAAAAGTTCTCGTGAAGTTCACGATCGACGCCAGTGGGGCGGTCGGAGAGTCTCGAGTGGACGCATCGACTTTGAAGAGTCAAATGGTTGAAGGATGTATCTTGCGTCGCATGGCGGGGTGGAAGTTCCCGAATCCGAAAGGTGGCACATTGGTTCACGTTGCCTATCCATTCTTATTCAAAGCTCTCGATTGATCTTCCAAATCTTCACTTAAGTGTCTTTAATTTCTGACGGCTTTCTGATCGGAGCTTGAAACACGGCGGGTCTGATACGGCCCGTTTGCTTCTTTTAGCAATTCAAGTTTCGGCGGGCTCCCTCGGCCTCGGTCGGCCTCGGTCGGCATCGGTCGGCATCGGTCGTTCTCGTTGACAAAACTGAGCGAGACGGCAAACCGTAGGCATGGCACATACAAAATCTAATATCCTTTCGAATTCAACATCTGTCCTTCAATCCTCTCCCATCATTTTAGAGATGGCGGATTCTCTTGATCCGTTGTTGTCGCCAATTTTTGATATTGTCGCGGCTGCCGATTTTACCAAAGTGCGGGAGCGTTTTTTTAATCTGGGCTGGGCAGCTCGAATCGGTCTTGGAAAATTGACTCCAAGAGAACGTGAAAGTCATTTTTTGAATTTTGCACCCCTCGTAGGAAACCTCGTGCAGCCACTCGCGCTTCGTTATCATGGTCACCAATTTCAGAATTACAATTCGCAACTCGGCGATGGACGCGGCTTTCTCTTTGCTCAGGTGACAATGACTCGGACTGAATTAGCGCCAATGCCGACGCCAATGCCGACAACGATGCCGGCAACAGCGGCTACAACAATGCCGACGCCAACGCCGACAACAGCTTCGCTAACAATGCTGACCCCACCGCGAGTTCTTGATCTGGGAACGAAAGGAAGTGGAATAACTCCTTATTCGCGCGGCGGTGATGGGCGCCTCACGCTCAAAGGCGCCTTGCGTGAAGCCCTTGCGACCGAGATGCTCGAATCTCTTGGAGTTGAGACTTCGAAAACATTCAGCATTTTTGAAACTTCCGAAACACTTACGCGTCACGATGAGCCTTCTCCTACTCGCGCAGCCGTCCTGACTCGCCTCAGTTACGGTCACATTCGCTTTGGAACATTCCAACGTCTGGCATTCACGCAAGAGCACGCAGTCATTCCGAAGCTCGTCGATTATTGTTTAAAACATTATTACCCGTTGGAATCCGCTTCACTTTCGACGGCAAATTCGCAAGAGCGGACCATCGGGCTCTTGCGAGCGGTGGTTCGCCGGTCGGCCGATCTTGTGGCTCAATGGATGCTTGCAGGTTTTGTCCACGGAGTTCTCAACACCGACAATATGAATATCTCGGGCGAGAGTTTTGATTATGGACCTTATCGTTTTTTACCGACCTACCAGCCGGAGTTCACGGCTGCCTACTTTGATCAATCGGGACTGTATGCCTACGGTCGACAACCGGAGGCCGTCTTTTGGAATCTCCAACAATTGGCGGCAGCGCTTTTTGCAGGTCAAGAGTCCGAAGAGTTGGCTACGAAGTTTGGCGATGTTTTGCAGGAGTTTCCACAACTCTTTAATTTGAGTTCAATCCGATGCTTCATGCATCGCATGGGACTCGTAAGTGAAAATGAGGCATTGAACGACCAGCTATTGATGTCGGCATTTCAGTTCTTGGGCGCAAGTCAGATCGGGTTCGAGCAGTTTTTCCACGACCTGTACGCTCAACCAGACCGCCGAGATTTTAGTCGAAGCCCTTCGGCCTCACTTTACAGTGGAGAAGAATTTGCACATTTTGCGGCGACTCTTGCTCTCTTTGAAGTTGATCAAAGCGCTCTCCGACGACGTCAGGACAAGGCGCATGCAACCGTCTTCGATTCCACACGGCCCGTCACGGTTCTGATTGACGAAATCGAGCAAATTTGGGATCTCATCGCCAAACAAGATGATTGGTCGCTCTTCGAAAAGAAGATCAGTGAAATCAGAGCGATGGGGCAAGCGTATGGCCGGCGAATTTGAAGAGTTAGCAGTGGATGAGACGGACTTTTCGTCAACCGAACTGCGCGTGGCATCTCTCCTTGAAGCGTCAGACCACGCACTGGCTTTGAGCATTGAAAATTCAGCTCACGAC
>JAYVND010000594.1:0-3567 GCA_043758635.1 Bdellovibrionales bacterium | reverse complement strand
CCGATCAAGCGGTCGCGCTCCGGCTTTTGTAAATCGGCAACGTTGAGCGCGTCATTGTGGCCGCTGATAAATCTAAGGTATGGAATATCTGTTTCATTCATCACGGCGCCAAGGGTGGACATGCGACCGGTAAGGAAATCAGAGAGACTCAGCTCTGGCGCTTTGGCGCCAAGGCATGTGTGAAGATTCGCGCTACCTAAATCAAGATCAATGATCGTGACCGACTTACCCGTACGTGCGAGAGAGATTGCTAGGCTTGAGCTGATAAAGCTCTTACCGATGCCACCTTTGCCGCCACCGACGGCCCAAATAGTGTTGGGCAGCTGCGGGCCGTGCTTAAATACATTTTGTGGATTTTTACCCGACAGTCGTTCGGTCATCCTCTTCATCCTTGAAGCCTGTTCTTGAGCAGTCAAACATCCTGTCTGACAGCATCGTGCGCTTGATCGGTCAGCGTTGATTCGTTACGAGACTCTCTTCGGCTCCACTAGCCCGGATATAAAGGGCTTGAAGCGAATTCCATTCTAAAGCTTGGTGCCTGATCTCAGGAGTGAGAGCCATTTTACCAAGCGTGTCTGGTGAGGGTTCGTCTGCAAACAACGCATTTCTCTTCAATGACAGTTTTAATTCTATCGGAAAGTGCTCCTGATATTCGAGATATCCATCACCAACACACAGAATTGGCTCTTGAACCAGTCTAGCGACGTCTTCGATGCTCAGGGCTTGGATCTTAAGGCGAGGCACCCACTGACCCAATGGCGAGCGCGAAGGAAGATTGCGAGTGGCATCAGCAGATGGAATGACAATATCAGAATCATCGGCAAATTTTGCCGGGTCTTGCGAAAGCAATGAGCGACAAGCCGTAACGCCGGTGGCGCGCCAATCATAGATATTTGTAAAGAGTAAATTCTTGTGAGCGTTAACAAGGCTCAACACGGGTCGCGAGTGATCGGTCACGGAGTTTGCTAAAATCTCTAGTGTGTCGAACGCATAAACCGGCTTTTGTAAAGCGTATGCAAGGCCTTTGACGGCGCTCATCGCGATGCGAATTCCGGTGAAGCTGCCGGGGCCGCGACCCACTGCAAATGCGTCGACGTCTTTAAGCGTAGCGCCGGTCTCGTCAAGAACTGTTTGTATTGTAGGTGTGAGAAATTCACTGTGCGATTTTACACGTTGCCAAACGGCGCGCGATCGAACAATGAGTTGCACTTCGCTCTTATCTGAACCGATGGACTGACTCAACGCGAGAGCTGAATTTTGTAAATTCTTTTGACGAGCTTCGACCAGGGCCACCCCGCCTTGCGAGGTGCTCGTATCAAGTGCGAGAACAAGCACGTCAGCCGTTTCCGAGGAACCGACTGAAGTCGTTGAAGAGTGCAAAGACCATCAAGCAAAGAAGTAAGACCATTCCAACTTGCTGCGCGATTTCCATTTTGCGCATACTGAGTGGCGCACCCTTGATCACTTCAATTGCCGAAAATACCAAGTGCCCTCCATCGAGAACCGGAACTGGCAAAAGATTCAAAACAAAAAGGTTGATAGAAATCAGAGCCATTGTCGAGAGGAACTGAGTCAATCCAATTTGCCAAGATCTTTTTGCCATCTGACCGATCGACAGAAACCCACCAATGCTCTTTGATGAGACTTCGCCTTGGAACAAGCGCACGAAACTTAGAACCGTGAGGCTTGTCCATTTTACCGAAAGTTGCACACCGCGAGTGACGGCAACAAGTGGATTGGCGGCAACGGCTTTGAATGAAACCGGGGCAGCATCAATGATAAATGGATGAATTCCAATTTCAAAACGTTGCTCTTCTTGGCCCTGCATATTCATGCGTTTTTTCATATTGGGGCTGATATCAAAAGTCTTATTTGCCCCTTCGCGGCTCACGACAATCGCGAGTGAACTTGCGCCACCTTTGGCCGCCTCAGGATGGCGAGTGCCAAATGAACGAACGAGCGACGCGACCTGATCAAACGAAGCCACTTTTTCGCCATCGATCGAAACAATGCGATCGCCCTTTGCGAGACCAGCCTTAGCGGCCGGTGCATTCTTTTCCATCTCCGCGAGATAAAGCTCAGGAAATTCGATGCCGACCGCTTTAACAACATCCTCTCCAGTTGCGGCTTTGAGCGAAGCAACCGGTAATGAGATCGTTTGCGAAACAGGAGGCGCTTCGCTTGCATTGTCTAAGTTTGAACGTTCATAAACTAATTTAAGATTCGGATCGCTTACGTGTTTGCCAAGCTGCTCAATCACTTCGCGCCACATCGTTACCTTCGTGTCGCCAATTTGTGTGATGATGTCGCCCGTCTTAAGTCCCGCAGCATTTGCGATCGATTTCGGGTCCATCACGCCAACCACAGACGCGCGGGATTCAATCGAAAGGCCATCGATGTCGCCAACCATTTTGTCCCAGCTCATCACCGATGGATTTGGGATCAACTTCGGCGTTACGTCGAACGAAGCTGCCAGGCCGTCCGCGTGTTTCACATCAAAGCGCACGCTCTCATTAGCGCTATGTTCAACGAGTTTTTGGACATCGTCCCACGCGCGAACTGGTGTTGAGTTGACTTGAGTGATGGTGTCGCCGCTTTTAAAGCCGACTGTTGCGGCCGTTGTTTTTGGTCCGATATCCCCAAGAACGGGACTGAGAGTATTCTCACCAAGCACCGAAATGACCGTGAAAATCAAAATTGCAAAAAAGAAGTTCATCAGAGGACCCGCAAGAACCACCGCAATGCGCTGGCCCACCGGCTTATGGGTAAACGAATGCTGTTTTTGCTCAGCAGGAATATCAGCCGTTGGATCGTCGCCATACATCTTGACGTATCCACCAAGTGGAATTGCCGAAATAGCATAGACGGTGTCGCCACGAGTAAACTTAAATAGCTTAGGTCCAAAACCCAAACTGAAAGTCTCAACACGAACCTTGTAATACTTTGCTACGAGGAAGTGACCCATCTCGTGAACAAAAATCAAAAGGCCAAGGAGTACGATGAGGGGAACAGCACCAGACAAAACGCTATGTACTATATGCGAGATAAATTCCATCTCATCATTCTAGAGCGCGCCCAGTTGCGGGACCAGTTATTTTTTTGATTCTGACACAAGGTACGGTGCAAGCTGAGTGGCTAGTGCCTAGGCCGACTCCCACGAAAGCATGGCGAATCGGGGAGCCAGGCCATACAGATTCTAGGTGACCAAAGGCTCGACAGGTGTCTGAACCACCCTCAGGCGTTGTTAAACCAAGAGCCGGCTCAAAACGTACAAGATTGGAGCACCAAAAAGAACGCCGTCAAGTCGGTCCAAAAAGCCACCATGGCCCGGCATGATTTTTCCAGAGTCTTTCACGTCGGCGACGCGTTTGATCACGGATTCGAAAAGATCTCCCGCTTGAGCAAAGGCGCCCGTCAGAACCGCGAGCGCGACCATGGATACAATAGGGATGTTGGTAAGGAATATGTGACCTAGGAAAAAGCCTGCGATGCCTGATCCAAGGAGCCCTCCGAGGGCTCCTTCCACTGTCTTTTTGGGGGAGGCGGCTTCGAGCAATTTGTGTTTTC
>JAYVND010000593.1:0-3571 GCA_043758635.1 Bdellovibrionales bacterium | reverse complement strand
GATTTTAAAAGATCTTGCCGGAATGGACCGTTTTGTTCGCGCCATCCGCAGAGGAGATAGCTAATGGATAAGATGATTGTTAACAGTGGCGTTGCCCTGCATGGGACCGTCGCCGCAAGTGGCGCGAAAAACTCGGCACTCAAGTTGCTATTCGCGTCCCTACTCGCCGAGGGCAAACACGTTTTTCACAACGTCCCAATGTTGAAAGACATCGAGTCGTCTGCCGAGCTTCTCTCGAGCCTCGGATGCGTCGTAGTTCGCGAGGGCCACACGCTTACAATCGAAGTTCACGCGCCGAAAACTTTTGAAGCTCACTACGACCTCGTTCGCAAAATGCGCGCGAGCATCCTTTGCCTTGGCCCGCTGCTCACAAAATACGGCCAGGCACAGGTGAGTTTGCCAGGGGGCTGCGCAATCGGAAACCGACCCATCAATTTGCATCTCGACGGATTAAAAGCCATGGGTGCCGAGATTGAACTGCGTGAAGGCTACGTTCACGCACATGCAAAGCGCCTCAAAGGTGCCGAGATACTTTTTGAATTCGCAACGGTTGGTGGAACTGAAAATATCATGATGGCTGCGACGCTTGCCGATGGTGTTACGACAATCGAAAACGCGGCGAAGGAACCAGAGATCGTCGATCTCGCAAATTACCTCAACAAAATGGGAGCGAAAGTCGAGGGCGCTGGAACTAGCATCATTCGCGTGACTGGTGTCGAACGCTTAATACCTTCGGAACACACAGTTGTTGCAGATCGAATTGAAGCAGGAACTTTGCTGCTTGCAGGCGCGATCACGGGCGGTCATGTGACCGTCACTCATTGCGTGCCTTCACATCTGGATGCTTTGATTCTAAAAATGCGCGAAAGCGGCTTCAAAATCGAAACAACCGCAACCGAAATGACCGTGTTTCCGTGCAAAACGTGGAAAGGTGTCGATGTGTCGACGGCGCCTCATCCGGCTTTCCCGACGGACCTACAAGCTCAGTTTATGGCTTTGGCAACGATTGCTGACGGCACGAGCGTTATCACTGAAACAGTCTTTGAAAATCGATTCATGCATGTCACTGAGCTTTCACGCTTGAGCGCCGATATAACACCCAAGAGCCGAGTGGCCGTGGTTCGAGGTCGTCCCGCTCGCGCGGAAAATGGACAGTCGGTCGGATTGACCGGCGCCCCCGTGATGGCAACCGATTTACGCGCCAGCGCAAGTTTGGTTTTGGCGGGGCTTGTCGCCAAAGGCGAGACAACTATCAGTCGTATCTACCATCTTGATCGTGGTTACGAGAATCTCGAAGCGAAGCTTAGCTCGCTTGGAGCCTTGATTCGACGAGAAAAGGAAGGCTGATCGTGAGGCTGATCGCCGAATTTTAAGCGAAAAAAAACCCTAACTCGGAGGGGCCGGGTTAGGGTCAGAAGGGCTTTGGGTCCGGAGGGGATTGGACTCATAACCTTTGAAGCTCAGCCACAGATTTGGAGGGGTGTGACATCGCCTCAATTCATACCAAAATCATTTCGAATTCAGAAGTAGCTCAGCTGGCAGAACCATCTTAACTTGTGCATGGCTCATTTCTGCGCGAGCCAGACCAGAGATCAAAAGCACAATCACGATGTAACCAAAAATCAAAATCGACCGAATCAAATCAGCGACCTCATTTTAAGAACCTAGATTTCTCTAAGTTCGGGGTTTGTTCCGGGCATCACTTACCTCGTGAATCCGAGTGAGCCTCACACTGCTGCGAAGACCACACTTCTATCACTAGCAACGAGCGTGCCAAAGAGTTGAAGAGGCAAACTCGCGACTGGATATCTGTTTTTGTAGATGTGACCCGCTCAAGTCGAATCTAATGATCGTGCATTCAAATCTTCCGTGCAGACTTTTAAAAATCTGAGCACTCCGTGAGAGCTCTCTCCGCTTTCAAAAATTTGAACTCTATCGAAAGTCGCGATTTATCCGTAAACATTCCTAAATTCAGTGGTTTACGATAGAATTGAAAAATAGATCCATTCTGGGGCTGCATTCCAATTTGGAACCACTCCGCGGAACTGGAATGGAACCACTGGTGAGAGATGACGCAACCGAATTCCTCAAATTGGATCGTGAAAGACTCAGCCGACAAGATTTACGGTCCTTTCACGACCGAGCAAGTCTTAGCGCAGATCGATAAGGGCTATTTCATCGGCGAAGAGTTGGTTGCGACTTACCCGGGTGGTAACTGGGTTCCGATTTCGCGAGCTCGCGAATTCACCGATCGAATTTTAGATGTGCTTGCATTTGAATCTAAGACCGCAAAACCCGCGATGTCGCAAAAATCGCGGGCAACTACAAAAATGCCGGATCCGTCACGCAACTCCGATAATGAAAAAACGGTGCAATCATCAAAAGGACCTCGGCCAATTGATGGTGACGAAACGCATGCGCAGCAGGGAGCGTCAGGTCAACAGTCTGACCAAACTTCAGGCAACACATCGGGCCATACGTCAGGTTCGACAGGCACGCGTGGAATGAACTCCAATCGAACTACGACTCGGACCGAAGCGAATGTCAGTCGTGGCCATGGCAATCAAGAGTATGAAGATGACGACAGCGAGGTCATCGTGCTGGAGGACCTGAAATCAATCGAAGTGGATGAGAAAGTTCGCCAGGCTAAACTTCCGCTCATGATTCTTGGCGCAGTTTTCGTTTTTGCGCTGCTCGTACTTTTTTTTCGCGACACATCTGTCCGACCCATGTCACGCACGCATCTGATCACTCCCCGATTGAACCAGGCCCCCATGGCTTCGGATCAAATCAAAATTAAACTCCGACAGGCGCTTCAGGCATTTCAAACCGACACTTACAGTGGATATGCGCGCGCTCAGGATTCATTGGTGCAAGTGGTTGAAGGCAGTGCACAGAGCTCTGAAACCCCGCACAGTCGCGCGGAAATTATCTCAACGCTTTGCCTGACATATCGCGAGCTCTGGCCTTTTAGCTACCAGGATTCGCAGGATCAAAAAGCAATATCACTCATGATGCAAGAGGCGAAGCGACTTGATCCCGGAGGCGTCAACGGGGGGCTCTGTGAGATCGCACATCTCCTCACAGCTGGGCGAGACCAAGATGCGCAGAATTTGACCGACAGTATGCTTGTCGAGGACTCACAGGTGCCGGTGCTTTTTGAGATTCGCGGAGATCTTTATTACAACCATCAAGATTACGGCAATGCGGCTGCGTACTTCTCCCAGGCAAAAAATCTTTGGTCAGGCTGGCAAAAGATTCCGGTTTCAGAGGCGCGCGCGCGCGTGAAGACCCAAGAGTTCACGGCTGCGACCGAGCTTTTGCGCGGCGTTTTAAAGATTGTCAAAGATCATCCGGTGGCAAAAATCGAATTGGGTTGGCTTGAGTTTCAGCAGTTTGGTCATAATGACAATGCGCTTAAGCTTTTTCAAAACGCGTTGAATGGCGATGAAAAAGTAAATCGCGAAGAGTCGGCGCGTGGTCAACTAGGAATTGCCGAAGTTTACGTTCAACGAAAGAACTATCGCCGTGCCGTAGATGCGGCAAGAAAATCGTATCTGTTCGACCCTCG
>JAYVND010000592.1:0-3572 GCA_043758635.1 Bdellovibrionales bacterium | reverse complement strand
GCGAGATGAGGTTTCACCCGATCGAGATCGTGTCTGAGGTTGCCCATCCGACAAGCAACGAGCGGCCGATCTGGGACCTTATAATTCAGCGGATCGCTCGCGGTGAGATCACGCTCATTATCCTTCCAAGTCTATTTCATGTGGCAGGCCACCGGATCGCGGAACTATCCGACTTCTTGGGCCTTCTTGAGATCTATCAAGTGAAGCTCATTAGCCTCAAAGAAAAAATCGACTCTGACCGATTCGGTCGGTCCCAAATGCTTCTGCTCTTCGCATCGTCGTCTCTCAGCTTCAATCAAACCAAAGGCATCTCATGACAAATACTAAATTTACTTTTCTCTACATCAGACTGACCGACAAAGAATCGAAAACCGGCGACAGCGAGCTTCAGGGACGAGAGCTTGCCCATTGGTGCAAACAGAACAACGTGAAAAATATCAGGATTTTCGCGGACCGAGGTGCATCGAAGTTGACGGATGACCGTGAAGCTTACGCCCGTATGATGGAAAAGTTAGCGGCCGGCGAATGCGAGACTCTGTTGGTTCTCAGTTTTAGCCGACTTGCCAGGTCGAAAGCAGAATTGCTCTCGATTCTTCAATCCGTCAGAGCCAACGCCGTTCGATTCGTGAGTCTTCAAGATAATCTCGATTCGAGTAAGGCCATGAACATTCTCGGGTTTTTAGAGGCGATGATGAAGATGGAAAAAGAAGTCATTGGTGAGCGACTTCAAGCGGGACGCAAAAAACCGCAGTCGAATCAAGCACTCGGGCCTGCCTCACTTTAATCATAACTACTAAATCTAAAACGTTCATCTTCGAATTCGGAGATGAATATAAATTGTGCCACCAAGGATATTCACCCAAAATGCCCAAAGTTCTAAAACCAAGTTTAGCGACACCCCCCTCCCAAACATTCCACAAACAGCTTGAAGCGAAAAATCTTCTGCCTTCTGACTGGCTTGGGAGAATTGCACATCCGAACGGAAAAGATCAAAAAATTACCGTGAAAGAACTGTGGGAACTCTATCAAGCCGATCATTTGCCGACGGTTAACGAATCGACGAGGGTCAACAAAGAGTTCAGATGTTCAAAATTTCTCCCGCCACTTTACGGACTCCGGTTGTGCGAGCTAACTCCTCAAGTGATCTCGGAGCTAGTCCGATTTCACGTGGAGCCAGCGAAGCTCAAGCAACAAAGTCGCCGCTTCAATTTTTCTAAGGAACTTAAAGACTTGAAAGGAGTGCTGAATTGGTATTGCGAAACAATTGATTTTCTTTACGCCAATCCAATCAAACAACATCACATGAAGCTTTCAATCGTTCGAGAAATCCCAAGGAAGGAGCGGGAGATCACCGTCGATCAATTCAAAAAATTCCAAAGTCATCTTTCAACCTTCCACCAAAAACTGAGTACTGCGCAGTACCTCGTCGCTGGCAGAATTTCAGAGTTGGCCGGTCTCCAATGGAAGAATGTGGATTTCGAACGCAGAATTATCACAATCCGTGACATCATCGTGTGGATTCGCGGGAAGGCGACACTTCAGAATCACACGAAGACGAGAAGTGTAAGGCACGTATATCTGAGCGACGCCATGCTTGAAATTTTGAAAGGGCAAATGAATGAGCGTGACGGTGACTTTGTTTTCCACAAAAAAGGAAAGCCGCTTCTCTATAGCGTGATCAATGCCAACTACAATAGGGCTTGGAAAAGAGCAGAACTGACGCAATTCCACGGGACGCACATTACAAGATTTTTCGCTTGTCAGCGGGCACGAATCGTCAGTGGAAGCATCGATGGAGTCAAATCAGTGACGGGCCAGAGTATCCAAATGGCCCAAAAATACAGTGACTTCGCATGCATCGAACAAAACCGCGATACGATCGAGAAGATGGAGGCCGCACTTCTCGGTTTCAAAAAAGTAGATTAGCGAATATACGGAGATGCGATCAGCTCATAGTTCGCATCTCCGTCACACCTTTTGAGCCCGCTTGAATTTCCTGTTGAAGATTAACATGCGAGACAGGAAGCAACGGCTCCACTGCAGTCGTATCGGTGAGACTTTTGAGAATCTCAGTCAACTTTTGCCGATTTAGTTCAACCGCTGCGATCGCCGCTTCTCTGGCGATCAGGGGCGAGATCGAATCTAATACTTTGACCATACCAGCTGACTCACCACAAAGGTCGGATTTCGCGATGATGCCTCGATCGACAAGAAAGCAGGTGATGCCGCCCTCACCAGTCTGGATCATTTGACGAAAGAGTTCTCTTGGCGCTTTTAATTCCAGCTTCTTTTCATTTTCGAAAAGAATTTGAATCATCGTGTTGATCGTGATGTCTCGACCTGAGTTTTTATCGATCACTTTCAGATGCTCGCCACAACGGATCAACTCACCGAGCTCAGTTAGCGTGACGTAAACGCTTTTACTGGTATCGTAGAGTTTGCGGTTCGCGTATCGCTTGATGATTCGCTCATGCTTACGATCTTGTAAAATCAAGAAATCCCCCGCCTTCAAATCCAAAACCAAGATTCACTCGCGACCGGTAAGCCCGTAATATGAAAACGAGCCATCTGAGGCGACGAGAAGCTATGTCCTACGACCAACTCTCCCGGTCAATCCAAATCCTCAAATCTCACTCAGCGCTTCTGGTACCATTTACGATTGATCAAATTCAATTGGCTCAAATGGCCGCCGGCCCTATTCGAGATGAGTTTCCGATTTCGAACCGTGCTGAGTGCAATGCAATTCCGTTTGTGCTAACTCGAACTTGAATCTGCAAATCCAATTCTCTCATTTGTCCGGAGGAAGCATTGGCATTTCAAAATCAATCACTCCCCGGCAGCCATTCAAAAGCGCCTGAAATTCACCTCGAGCGGATCACCGGGATTGTTGAGCGGGTGACGTTTCACAGTGTCGAAACCGGCTGGACGGTTTTGAAGGTCACCTCATTTCGAGACCCAGCGAAACTCACCACTGTCCTCATTCACCAGGCGAAAGTCTTCGCAGGGGCTACGATCGAGTTTCACGGCTCGTGGACCCACCACCCGAAACACGGAGATCAATTCAAAGCAGTTCAAGCAATCGAGAAAAAACCTGCCACAAGTGCCGCGCTCGAGAAGTATCTCGGCTCAGGGCTCATTGCAGGCGTAGGGCCTGCGACGGCCAAGAAGATCGTTGGATTCTTCAAGGATCGAACGCTTGATATTTTTGAGACTGAAATCAACGAGCTCATGAAAGTCCCAGGGATTGCAGAAAAGAAGCTCGAGCAAATCAAAACCAGTTGGGATGAGCACAAATCCATTCGTGACGTGATGATTTTCTTGCAAGGTCACGGCATCTCTACACTCTTCGCAGTTAAGATTTTCAAAGCTTATGGTGATCAGGCGATCAAAATCGTATCCGACAATCCCTACCGCCTCGCTCACGACATCTACGGCATTGGATTTTTTTCAGCTGATAAAATTGCACTCAAAATGGGATTTGAGAAAGATGGTGTCCCGAGAGTTGAAGCCGGGATCAAGCATGTTCTAGCGAGTAGCCGCGATCAGGGGCACTGCTACTTGACCGAAAATCA
>JAYVND010000591.1:0-3575 GCA_043758635.1 Bdellovibrionales bacterium | reverse complement strand
CGGCGGTGAGTCGCGGGAACTTTGCCGTTCGCTTTTGAGTTTTGTTCCTGAGCTTGCTTTTGACCTGCAGGCCCGAGCTTTGTTTCGAGCTGTGTGAGCTCGGTGTTTAAATAGCCTTTCGCATGCTGATCGCTCTCATGAAAATCAAGAAGGCGGGTGTAGGCTTCTGGATAACGGCCGACCTTGATCAACAAACGAATTGACGCAGACGTGGCATTGACAGGCAAGACATCAGGATTCATTTTTGCGGCGGCATCGTATTCAGCTAAAGCGGCTTCGTACTGATTGCTTCCTTCTAAAAGGTTTCCGTACTCGACAGCGGCGTCGGTGCTTTTGCCGCCATTTTTAAAGTAAGAGGCGAACGTTTGCATCGCCTCTTGCTTTTCGCCTAGGCGATTTTGTAGATGAGCGAGCTCTTGAATGATATTGGTATCACCACTCTGGTGATATGAGTCAATGTAGGCTTGTTTAGCACAAGGGTATTTCGTAAGAGCAATGCATTGTTGAGCGAGATTCTCGTAACCAGGTTTAGAAAGAGTGCCCGTCAACTGTTGAAGTTTTACGAATGGAATCGCCATTGCGTAGGATCCCCAGTTCAAACAGTGGCCATAAAAGACGGCTGCACAGATCGCAGCGCCAATCATGATCTTCACTTTTTTGTGTTCTAGGGCGCGTGTCGCCTTGTCGTTCACGTTTGAGTCAGTCCATCCGCATTCGCAGATCACACTTCCTGAAGTCATATGGCGGTCTTGAGAGATCTCACTATTGCAGAGCGGGCAAAAATTGTAAAAGTTCATGGTGACACTCACTTTCTGGGACTGGATACAGCATCAAATTCATTTGAAGCTTTTTTCAAACAACACTCAGATAGTTAGCAATCGACGGACCAAAACCAGCGCACGGGCCATGTGTGTAGCTTCATACAATAATGGCGAATCGAAAGAGTCGCCGTGCCGATACATTTGAACTGATGATCGATGGGACCGAAAATTGGCTCGCGGCTCCATTCATTGTGCAAACTTTTCTAGCTTACGTTTTGAAGCGATTACGACTTGCGAGACAATTTGCGCTCGAACGAGCGCCTGAGAATTAGAGCGCGGTGCGAGCTGATCAAACTCCACGTGAGAGTTTGCAGGACCTCGGTCGTGGATTGAAGCTGTTCGCCTCACGTTCAACTTAGCGGGATGGCTTTATCCCAGCCACAGGCTAAGATAAAAGGAAATCCCTACGTACGAGGTCATGATGAAGCAAGCTCAAGGATCGAGCTCTCCGAATGAAGCCGCTGCGGTCTTAATTCACTTCAAGAGCGAAGTTCGAATTTCTCGGTTTGTCTCACTTGCACTGCTCGCGAGTGCAGGGATTTCATTTTTCGCTCCCGCAAATTCCTTTGCCTCAATGAAGCATTTTTCGAACCCGCAGTCGCGAGTCGCCCATAAAAGACACGGCGCTAGAAAGTCGACTCGCCGTAAAAAGCGGGGAAGCGTTTCGGCCGAAGATTCCTCATTGACCGCGCCGCGAGGGCATCAACTCACACCGCAAGAATTTGTCGATCAGCGGGTCCAAAAAGTGTTGGCCGACCTTGGCGCGCGGCCTCTTCGGGGTGCGACTGTGTTGACGCGCGCCGATGTCGATACCTCATCGAATCGCCAGCAATTTATTTCTTCACTCTACAATCGTGGTTTAGTCGATGCATCGTGGTCCTCAGAGATGATGGCAGACAAATTGATTATGGCGCGACTTTTAGATCGCGAGCTCGGCGCGCGCGCGAAGATTTATTACCCCAAAACCGTGGGCCTCCGTGAATTTTTAGTGCGCAAAAATCTTTTGGACAAAGACGGCAGTGTCATCCGCAATGGCGATCAAATTGAAGCGGCACTTCACGATGAGTTTCCGATGGGCTATGTCGTGAGACCTGCCGTCGGCGTTGCGCCGCAAGAAACGCTTCGGGGAATTTACCCCGACATGGATCAATTTATCGTGACGCTTTTGAAGCCGGGGAGTCCACTCTACAATCCCCAACATTTGCGTCAACCCGTTGTGAGTCACATTCTGAATGACGTCGCAAGCGGTGAAGCTGTTGTGATCCAAGAGAGTATCATCGGTTCGGCTGATGCTCACAGACCCTTAAAGCAAAGATCGCTTCGCGACATTCGTGTGCACACGTTTGAGGGGCGAGTCGTTGCGAATTCAGTGCCGGATCGATGGGCCAAAGGTGGCCCTAAGATCTCAGAGGCTGATGCGCGTCTCGCGCAGGATTTCGTTGCTGATTTTTTAAAGAGTCTTCCGATGTCAATGGTGAACCGGCAAGCTTGGGCTGTCGATGTTGGACTCGCTGACAATGGTGAAATGCGGGTGATGGACATTGTCACCAACTGCGGAAACCCAACAACATGGTCCGGTTCACTCGATCAACCAAAAATCCTTGGTGCTTACGCTCGACATTTTGAGAGTTACTACGGTCTTCGATTCGCCGGTATGTCGGGAACTTTGCTGCGCCATAACTTTGGAAATTATGTGTCTTACTGGAGCAAACGAATCGATCATGCGAAGCCGGGCATGGACCGAATGCTTGCTTACCTGCCTCCGATGCCGTAAATTCAATTGATTAAAATTGTTTGATTTTTCGAGGGCAGTGATTATGGCAGAAAGAGCGGACCAGAAAAAAGCACCGCGCTTTCGCGTTGAACTTCCGGCACATTACCGGGTGGTCGGAACGTTTCACTGGGCTGAAATGGTAGTTGTCAATTTGAGCTCAACGGGACTTTGTATTCAATGCCCAGAAGAGCTCCACGCGGGAGATCTGCTTGAGATTGAAATCGAAACATTTGACTCAATTCAGCAGATGCACAAGCGACGTTTGGTGGCGTCGGTGCAGTGGCGCAGATGGCAGCGTTACGGTCTTAAGTTCGCCTGAAATTCATGTCAGGAATTTTCAAGTTGCCTGCAGTTAACTGATTTTTCCTGTCGAACCTTGCGCTCGGACCGCGCTTGCTTTAAGCGCGGCTGCAACCCCGTTGGGGTTGAGTTTTGGCAATTGCAAAACGAATCGAGTGTGAGACGAGAGGTTGTCGTAGGTGAGCACTCCATGATGATGAAGCGCGATGTTGGCTGAGAGGCTCAGGCCCAATCCAGTTCCGCGGCCTGGATCTTTAGTTGTGAAAAAAGGATCAAAGATTCGGCTTCGAATTTTGAGCGGAATTCCGGGACCGCTGTCCGTGACAAACAAGTACACCGAATCTTTATCTTCGGTGAAATCCACTTTTACCCATTTCGCATTTTCTTTTTCAACGCCATCGGCCGCGTTGTTTAGCAGATTCAAAATGAGTTGTGAGATGAGAGTCGGATCCATTTCGAGTTTCACGCCATCTGGAATGTCAGGAATCTCCAGCGCAACTCCTTGGTTTTTGAATTTTTCGGCGCAGAGGTCCGAGGTTTCGTTGATCACGCGACCGAGCGGGTAGGCGTGAAACACGGCTTTGCCGAGATCTTTTCTCGCCAGAGATTTAAGGGAGCCGACAATTTTAGAAATGCGTATGGAGGTTGAACGAATTTTCTCAGCCGTGTCTGCGATTTTT
>JAYVND010000590.1:0-3584 GCA_043758635.1 Bdellovibrionales bacterium | reverse complement strand
GCCGTCCACTGGCTGCCAGACTGATCCCACGTCAGCACAAAGCCGTTTCCGGCGCTCCCAGTGACCGAAGTCGCAACTGCTGGCGCTACGTTTTTATTTGCGATATGTGTATCTGAATAATTCTTTGTTGCCGCATCTTGCGCTAAAGCGGGATCGGTTACGTCGTTGATCTTATGTGAGCCCAGCGATTGATCGGCCGTGAACGCAACGGCGCCGTCCTTACGGATAATCTGTGCGTAGTCGGCATTGCTGATTAAACCAGCCGTCGTACCGGCGGTTGATGCCAACGGTATATTTAAAGTGTGCGTTGAGCCGCTCGACACAAAGCCCGGTGCGGTGCCCGAACTGCCAGTTGCAAAGCTTTGAGTTGATGCAGTTAAACCATTTAAATTTGTAAGTCCTGCTCCAGAAATGCCAAGCGCCGATGCAGTTGTTCCATTCCAATATTTAATTTGGTTTGAGGTGGTGTTATACCAAGACTTTCCGACATCGCTTGCCGCGCTGGTGAGAGATGTCGTAAGCGCTGCTTCAGTGGTATCCGTGTAAGTGCCAAGTAAAAATGTCTTGCCAGAATTCAGCGAAACATTTCCAGCTCCCGTAATATCATTTCCACCCATGGCAAGGGCACCTGCCATTGTATCGCCGGCTTTGTTGAGTGGCGTAAAACCGAGAGCGGTTGTCACGTCACTCGACCCAATATTAGTTGCAGATGTCACGCGGCCCTGAGCATCGGTTGTCACTTTCGAGTAAGTGCCCGGAGTGCCCGTGTTCTTAAGAGTCAGCGTCCCGTCTGCCGCAATCGCCGCATCTCCACTCATCGTGATTCCGATAACCGGTGCTGTCGCGGTACCGGTATTCGTGATGGGTCCGGTGACGCTGATGCTTGTGACAGTTCCGTTATTCGGCGTTGTCCAAGAGAGATTGCCGGTGGCATCGGTAGTTAATACTTGATTCGCGGTTCCTACGTTGAGTGGCCACTGCAAAGTGTAAGATGTGCCTACACTTGCCGGTGCTTGAACAGTGACGGACTTAGTTCCGGAATCCTTATAAACAACACTTGTGACAGAGGCTTGAGTTAAGCTTGCCGCGCCTGCTGCGAAGTTGCCAGACGCATCTCGCTTTACGATGGCGCTCGCAGTATTAGAGCTTGTCGCAGCGTTGGCCAAAAGTTCAGCTGCGTGCACGTTTGCAGCCGTCGAGGTTCCAACTGATTGCACAGTTGCCGCAACTGCACCAGATCCGCTTGCCGTCACATCTCCCGTTAAAGCCGTAATAGTGCCGCCAGAGCCAGAGCTTGAGGCAATCGCGACCCACGCGCTTGAGTTGTACTGATAAATCGTTTTGGTATCGGTCGCAAAATAGATAGCACCGGCGCTTGGCGAGACCGGCTTTAGCGCATCAGTGCCCGTCTGAACACTCGGAGTTCCGCCTGCATTTTGAATGGCGTCTGTGATCCCGTATCCCGCAAGTGTCGTTGGAGCGCCTGCTGAGACCGCGCTCCATGGGAGAGAACCGATTGCCTGACACTGAAAATTATCGGTCGGCGAATTCCAAAAGAGTGTTTCAAAATTTGCACAGTTGGGCGCGACAAATAATGGGCCCGCAATTTTGCTTCGAAGATCTGCCATATTCAGCGCACGAAAACTTGGAGCAGCGTCAGCACCTAGAGCCGGCCCAGCAAAAACAGTTTGAGCTACTTGAGTCGTAAGTGTTCCCGTCAGCGTTCCGCTCGAAGTCACCGGAGAGTTGGTCACCGTAAAGATCGATGGTAAACTCAAACCTACGCTAGTGACTGTTCCAGTCGTTGTCGGCGCAGGCGCTGCAGCCTTCCATTGATTGCCAGATTGATCCCACGTCAGCAAAAACCCGTTGCCGGCCGTAAGGCTCACATCTGTTGACGTTGTCGAGGCAAGATTTTTTCCACCTACGTGAACATCAGTGTAGTTTTTTGTTGCCGCATCTTGGGCTGCGGCCGGGTCAAACACATTGGTGAGCTTATGCGAGCCCATTGACTGATCTGCCGTGAAGGCAACCGTTCCATCTTTAAGAATTGATTTATTCCAAGTCACATAATCAGAATTTGCAACAAGCCCGGCGGTCGTGCCGCCCGTCGCAGCGAGCGGGATATTGAGAGTGTGGACCGCGCCACTTGAATTAAATGCAGGTGCCGTCCCGCTTGTTCCATTTGCAAACGTCTGATTGGGGTCGTTTAATCCATTGATCGTTGAGATGGCAGTCGTACTAGTCGCAGTCGTTACGACCGCTGTTCCGTTCCAAAATTTAATTTGGCCCGATGTGCTATTGTACCAAGTCACTCCCGCATAGGCCGGTGTGAGAGTGCCAATGAGTGTTGTCTCCGATGAATTTGTGTATGCTCCGAGACCTAAGTAATGACTTCCAGCAATCGTAATGTAGCCGGTGTTCGTTAAATCATTTCCGCCCATGGCGATCGGACCCGACATGGTACCGCCCGCCAAAGCGAGCTTTGTTGCATCCGTTCCAGATGGAATGAGGCTTGACGGAAATTGGCCTGTCGTAATTTTAGAAGCATCTAAGTTTGGTATATCAATTGAAGCAAGTGTTGACCCTGAACTCACGCGTCCTTGGGCATCGGTTGTAACTTTCGCATAAGTTCCCGCTACGCCGACTGCCGGCATTGAGATCGCTCCCGATCCCGTGATGGTTCCGCCGCTTAAGCCAGATCCGGCAGTGACACTCGTCACCGAGCCACCAGAAGTACCAAGGGATTGCGTAGCGGTTCCATCGTAGTAATCAAGACGATTGGCAGTCGAGTCATACCAGATTGAACCCTTCACCGGTGCGGTCGGGTTGCCTGCATAGACAGGAATGTTTGTGCCGGTTGCCGTCGAAGTTTTTGCATAGAGAGGAGATGTGCCGGCAATCAAATTCTGAAGCTGAGTGACATCACTTAAATTATCAAAGATCGACTCAATATTGGCTTGAGTTGCAACAGCGGTTGTGGAATTCACTTGTAAGAAGTCAGTTGCTTGCTTTCCCTGAAGGCTATCGGCGTAAAGCGCAAACGGAACACTCGAAATTGTATAATCAGTCGAGAGCACAACGGTCTGCGATCCATCAAAGAATGCCACCTTGAGCTTTCGCGCATCACTGGCACTCGGCGTGTAGGTGCCGCAATCAAGTCCGGTGAAAGGTGCCGCGTTCGAAAACGCTTTCGGAAATTGAGTCAAAGTGAAACCGCTGGCCGGCACTCCACTTCCGAGACTGAGATCAAACACTCCGTTTGAATTTACCATGCTGAAGGTCTGCGTCTCTTTGTAGAGCGTGCAGTTTCCGCTCGCACTCATTAGCTGAAGTGTAAAGGCCACACTCGGCGCCTGGAGTGGTGCTCCATTGCTATCGAGAATCTGACCCTGAAAGTGAATCGTGCCTGGCACGGACAAAGTCCCAGCACTTGCGGCCAGAGGGCTTCCAAGGATGAGTAGACTTAAAACAACGAGACTGAAGCGAGTCAGACGCGGGACGCACCGATTATTAGACACCAAAGCAGCGAGCAAAGATCCAGAAGTTTTCATAAACCACTTTAGTTGATCCAATTTTTTTAA
>JAYVND010000589.1:0-3586 GCA_043758635.1 Bdellovibrionales bacterium | reverse complement strand
CGGGCTCCTGGTGGGCTTGCAACTTAAAAACTCCGACAACTCGTCTGTTGCCGATTACCCCCCCCCCGGAGTACGAAGTCGTCTCGGGCTATGCACTCCCGGGTGCAGCCGGCACGACCAGCGATAAAAATGGAATCTCGGCCTGCATCGTTTGCGCGACTAATCCCGGGGTAAAAACGCTCTCGCTCACCAATGCAAAAGTTGGCTTGAAACAAAATGTCACTTTTAGTTTGCCCGCGGGCGGCCACTTGCTCAATACGATCTCAGCCGCTGGCGTGAATATTCCAACGACGGCTCGCTCGGTGAGCCGACGCAAGGAACCGCGGAAGAATGATATATATTTAGGTGAATTGACCAAAGGGAGAGCTAGCAACTTAGCCTCTTAAGATTTCTCTTCGGGCGCAACTTACTTGCCGATGCGAATGGCTGGCGAATTCTTTTATCTTTTTTTTTTAACGTGTTGTCGGGCGAAATTATCGTCATGCGTAGTCCGCAGAGAATCGGTCGGAGCCAATCGTCAAAATTTGAGAGGTTGGCCGAATCGAGAAGGGCCAGCTTGCAACCCATGCGACACCGTTTGATCAATGAAAGATGGAATCCTGCTGATAGCAGTGCGTCGGATTCGAGTTGAGCTAATCTACCCTAGGCTATCGATAAGTAACGACAATCCGGTTTCCGAACCATCTTTTGAAACTCTTTAACATTGTCTGCACTAGCCTTTGGCGTATGATCCCCTCGGTTGGTCGAGTAAATTTAAAATTGGAAAAATCAGCGAGGACCGATTGAGTTATTTGATCGAGGAAACTTGAACGGTTATTTCGATTCCTCGGGTTGGGTTCACTCGTGTTGGCTTCACCATCATTGCGTTAACCCTGTCATAAAATTTGAGAATTATTCGTCGAGGTAAAACTAAGTTCGTCGATTTAAAATTACAACGTCTTTCGCAGGAGGCTAATAATAAGCTGGATCGCGAGCAATCTGCGGCGGTAGGGTGGCGTCGGTCATACCGCTTCGCGAGCTGTACGCATAGTGTTTAATAGTCGGGGCGACCCATATAAATGTTGATAAGGACTCGAGATGATCCCAATCGTTCTATCTGGTGGCAGCGGTACGCGCCTTTGGCCGCTTTCACGAAGCCAGTACCCGAAGCAGTTTTGCGAGCTCATGACGCAGTCGCTACTTGGTCAAACTTTGCGTCGCCTCACCCCGATTGCGCAGCCTTGGGTTTTGACTCTGGCAGATCTGAGTCATCTGACGCGTCGAGTTTTAAGTGAGCAGTCTCTGCCCAGCTCAAAAATTTTGACCGAACCAGCAGCTAGAAATACAGCTCCTGCCATCGGACTGCTTTGTCGGATCTTCGAGCTGCATGAAAAGCAGAATGAGCTTATCGGCGTTTTTCCTGCCGACCATTTGATCGAAGATGAATCCGCTTTTCGCGAAGCCGTCGAAAAAGCAAAGCTGGCAGCCACGCTCGGGCAAATTGCAACTTTAGGAATTCGGCCAACCGCGCCAGCGACAGGCTTCGGCTACATCGAATGTCACGGAGCGGGCGAGGTTAGAGAAGTAAAAAGCTTCCGTGAAAAACCAGATGTGGAAACGGCTCGAGTTTACGTCGAATCAGGGCGCTTCTTTTGGAACGCCGGGATATTCATTTTCAAACTGTCATCCATGATCGAAGCTTTTAGAACGTGCGCTCCAGATATCTGGGAGCCGCTTCAAGAGTTGAAAGCTGATCTTTCAAACTTAGCCGAAATCTACAAGCGACTTCCATCGATTAGTATTGACTACGCGGTGATGGAGCGGGTGCAGGGCCAAGTTTGCATTCCGTGCGATATGGGGTGGAGCGACCTCGGATCATGGGATGACATCGCTACATTTGCAGAGGCCAAACATACGAGCTCGCAAACTGCGAGCGTTCGCAATCAGGCTGAGATTATCAACGTCAAGAGTGAAAACTGTTTTGGTCTCACGACTGAAAACAAAGTCGTAGCCTTCGTTGAACTCAATGATGTTCTTGCTATCGACACACCTGATGCTTTGCTTTTGATGAAGCGCGGATCTTCGCAAGACGTCCGAGACGTCGTTGCGCAGCTTGCCAAAAAGAATCATAAGTCGCTGCGCGAACATCAATTTGAAGTCCGTCCTTGGGGCCGGTATGAGATTCAGAGAGATGAAGAGCATTACAAACTTAAAAAAATAGTCGTAGACCCCAAAGCGCAAATTTCATACCAGTCGCATGCTTTACGAAGTGAACATTGGGTCGTCGTTTCGGGCGAGGGCGAAGTTATATTAAGTGATCTTTCGACACGGGTAGAACGGGGAAGTTATATTTTCATACCAGTGGGGGCCAAACATCGGGTCCGCAACACCGGGCTGCTGCCCCTGGAATTTATTGAGGTGCAAATCGGCAGCTATTTCGGTGAAGATGATATCGTTCGTTATCAAGACGACTACAGTCGGAGTTAATCCGATAGTGACTAGCAAAGAAGTTTTATGAATCTGGATATTTTACGACGCGCTATTTTGGTTTCGCTAGCGATGTATGCGATCTCGTTACTCACTTCGCTTGCGGGAAGTGAGATTCTGGGCTGGCTGATTTCGCTACTCTCACTCATTTTCGGAGTCATGCAAAAACGCGGCGGCGTGAAGCAAGCTGATTTGTACGGAGACGCGGACCAAGCGCCTTCATCGTTGAACCCGACGAACGCATTTTACTGCATTGGCCCGGATTTGGCTTTGTTGGCGCTTCTACTCTTCGTCACGCTATCCTACTTCTTAAACTCAGCCGCAGACGCCGATTCGCTGACGATCCTTGGTCAGATTCGGTGGGTCGCTTTGCTTTATGGGCTAACCTACGCACTTCGCTGGGGAGGGATGAGCCGGCGCATTTTTCCAGTTCTCGCAGTGGTCGCAATTCTCGCCTCAATTCATGGAATTCAAGAAACGTTCACGGGTTGGGATTTCATACGCGGCCGCCCAGATGCTTATTTAGCAAACAGCCCGACCGATGCGCATCTCTATTATCGCTCCAGCGGCCTTTTTTCGATGCCGACCAACTTCGCGCATGCAGCGAACATGTCGCTTTGCTTTTTAGTTGCGGCTGTCTTACTTGGCCTCGGGGGGACACGTAAATGGCGCGCGTTTTACTCCACTGCAGCTTTGTTTCTCTTCACCGCAATTATGTTGAGCTTTACCCGCGGGGCGTGGATCGCGCTATTTGTCGCACTCGTGGGCCTGACATCAATGCTCAACCGAAAGCTTGTCGCAATCTTCGCTGGCTCGTTAATCCTGCTCGCGGGCGTTGCATACGTTGCGATCCCGCAGGTTCACGAACGAGTCGCAACAATGACAGATCCAAAGTTTGCGAGTAACTCGGAACGAATGGAACTCTGGAACGAGAACATCGCGATTATCAAATTGCACCCAATTCTCGGAATTGGCTTAAACGAGAACGAGCGTCTTGCGAACGAGTACAACGAGATGATCGGTAACAAGGGTGGCAAAGTGGGCAATGCGCACAACACCTACCTTCAGTTCTTGTCTGGTAGCGGAATTCTCGGTTTGGCCGCCTTTCTCGCGTTAATTT
>JAYVND010000588.1:0-3600 GCA_043758635.1 Bdellovibrionales bacterium | reverse complement strand
GCTCAACTTGCTCGCGATAGCGCGCAAGATATAACGAAAGATAGTTGTCCCATTGAATAATTGAATTCACACCGTATTCAGCGGAATACTCCAAGCGCAAGTATTCTTCAATTGAGATGTTATTCAGTGGCGGAAGAGCGCTGAGCCATTCATCAATGCGGCTGTCCAGTGCATCGGAGTGCTCGTCGATATGTAAGAGCTTAATTCGCTCCGCAAGATGGACATCTTGCAGCCAACACCAAAGTGCCGCGCGATGATTGTCCATGACGTACGCGCCTTCGAAGCGCCACAGAAAATTCTGCTGAATTCTGCCCGAGAGATTCCGGCCTTTAAACGGAATTAACCACTGCCCGGCTGAGGGGGGGTTTTGTTGCATCTACTGCCCTGGCTCGGAGAAATCGATATCCGATTCGTCTTCCACCTCTATGCGGGATCTAAGTTTCAAAAGTGCCCCAATTTGGTTCTCCAAATCATACAGATCGAGATCGCAGCTTTTGTGTCCGTATACCTCAACGCGCCAACTCGGCCCAGAAAGTGAATCACCGCCGACAGCACTGTCGTTCACACTCCCGCCAGTGGAAATCTCAAAAAATTCATCCGAGATACTAATAGTGATGTACTTCATCTCCTCGAAATTCTCATCGCCGCGTCGGTACTCGGTGCCAAACTCCGTCAAAGCACCAGGCGTAGATGTTGGCATCCGTTCCAAGGCATAAAGGGCATGGCCCAGCCCAACTATTTGAATAGGGGTGGCACGAGGATCTCTAAGCAGTCGGCGTGCAAAATTTTTTGCAACCTCCACCGCAAATACGTCATCATCGTCGAGGTCAAAATCTGGCACGGACATTTTCCTGACGATTTGCGCAACCGCAAGTGTTTGAGCATATTTCAACAGTCAACTATGTGTCGTTCTCTTGCGCCTTACCTAAAGACAATGCGGCCCAACACCAGAGCGTAGCCAAGACAAATCCATGACCGAGCCGCGACGCCCCAAAAAGGATTTTTCGCGTTTGGCGCACACCTCCAGATTGAGATGTCGCGGAATATAACCGCCGCAAATACCGCCATGCCACCAAGGATTGCGATTGCGGTCCCGACAATCGAGCCTTTTAGGAATGATGAAACTATGATGATTGGCACTGCAAGTCCCAGCAAAATGCCAAGCCCGAGGACCCAGAAGGCATCGTTTAGCGAAGCCGAACCTCGAAAGCACCGTGATAGGAAAGCGGCATCAGATTTTGTGCTCGGCTTTGGTGCGAGATGTCCTACAACCGCCGTTGGGTTGCCAGTGGAAGGGGCATTCGCCTCTCGTTGGGCAAGGATGTCTGTTGCGATTTGCAGCGCTTCCTCGGTGAGGCTTCCAGCACGAATTTTCTCGATCAGCTCATCGTCCTCAAATTGCGAGAGAGTGGCTCGTACTGTATCTCCATACGCTGACATATCGGCCCAATCGATTTTCAAGAAAAAAAATACTGAGGCGAAGATTGTTGAGACGTCGAGTAACGCAAAGATTACCAGTGAAGCAACTTCTTCGGCCAAGCCAAGTGGCTATATTACTGAGTACAAGCGTCTTTTAATCTTGTTGGAGCGAGTTGGTCATGTAGTCAATTATCGGCAATAACATTGCTGCATTGCGCTCATGATATGACAGCGTCACGGTGAATGAGCGTGGACTTCTCCAAACACGAAGCCGACGAACGCTAGTTGCGCCAGAATCACCCACACTTGAATTTTGTTGTTCGTGAACAAGCACGTGCAGTCCATTGAGTACCCGCATGTTGGACCCATACCAATTCAGCATTCGAATACCCATTGCCTTGAGAGCGGTGTCAGCAGTCTTCCGCATTTCGGCATCAATCTCTTTAAGATCCGCCGACGTGAGCTGCTTTGCCTCTGCTTGTGTGAATGGATTGTCAGGATAAAACCTCGCATTCACGAGCGCGATGGTTTTACCGCGATCGTCATACAAGTTCGCGGCGAAGTTCAGCGTGGACTCCGTCAGTCGGTATCCCTTCGCTTCCACAAAAGTATCGATTGTGGTGCGCTGATTGTCAGAGAGAACGATCCAGTTCCTCGGAACTTCTATCGACGCCCCTTTCCCAAGTGGAACTCGAACGAAGTTCGAAGCGCCAAGTACCAGCGACGCCGAGATACCGAGCAGCAGTCCGAATAGTAGAACGCCGAAAAAAATCTGTAACGACCTAGCAATCATCCCGGTTGCCCTTTCGTTCGCCTAGCGTTTGTCTCGGCACCAGTTGGAAATGAGTCTTAGTCGATATTAAGACGGTTAGACGTAATTACTCAGCACGAAAATTGCGAATAGCAAGATTCTCTGTGAGGCGTTTTACGCGAAAGGCAAAACCTTGAAGGAATGCCTCAGGGGCGGTGGTTGCGAGATCGAGGTCTGCATTCTGTGTCGTTTGCCGCAAAAACTCGGCTTGAACCTTGCCTTTACCGGGATGAGCGTCATACATAGCCAAAATCAAATGCTCAAGAGCGGCGAGCTGCCCACTCAAGTAGTTGATCTGGTCATCTGAAGAAATCATATCCACCACAAATTAGCGCGCTGGACGAAAGCGGTCTTCGCACATTTTGTACATTACCCGAGTCTGAAGATCACTTTTCGCTGACTTAACATTTAGCAGTATGCATTCTTCCATAGTCGAACCGACTCCGCCGCGCGTCGCACCGACAATCGAATAAACAATCAGTACGGTGCATACAAGCGCCGCCAAGCTGATCACGACCTTCCAATAAACACCGAATGACGACTCCGCAATCAACACCCGAGTCCATTCTTCGTGAGTCGATTCGCGAGCGTCAAATTTTTTCGCTGCCTCGAGCAGTCGCTCTTTACCTGAGTCGGTCACATTTTGCCTTCGCTTTTCTTTTCAACTGGTACCGCTATAGGGGGCAGATCACAAGTTTGTTTAGATGACTTCACGGTCGCGCGAACCAACTCCAGACTTTGCTCTTCCAATATCTCAGGCAATTCCAACAACAACTTTCGCAGCTTATCTACCAGTTCGTAACTTTTCTGATGTGCTTCGTTTAGATCAACCACCGCAATCCTTACAGAATCGTTATCGCCCTTCTTAGGTGGGGGCTTGCCGGACATTCTGTGGCCGCTTATTTCTTTATCAGAAATTCTCATCCAAAGAAAGTGGGCGAACTTGTTTCGCAAAATACGTGACTTCTTAACGTCCTTTAACAGAGATCGCAAAGTTGTAACTTGCTCCTCGGGAACGATTTGATAGCCATATCGAAACTGGTGAATATCGAGCGCATTTCGAATTCCAGTTTCAAGCCGATCCGCGTTCAAACCATCTGAATATGTGCGCCCCAGAAACTCGGGCGTAAACAGTAATCGACTCAAAATTAAACGTAGCAGGAACTCGATGTTTGACCACTCAACAAAGAGCCTCCCGAAGCCCTCGTATTGCTCAGACGTTAGGTCTGAGTACTTTGATGAATGATTAAGCACGCGGCGGAGTGAATACCTGCTTGGCGGCTAGCGGAAACGCCGCCGGTTCGCGAATCGACGCGACCGCAAGGTCAACATCGAGCAAAGGCCAATAGAGATGCGCTTCCGAAGGCCGC
>JAYVND010000587.1:0-3605 GCA_043758635.1 Bdellovibrionales bacterium | reverse complement strand
GCGAATGAGCAAAGAGTTCTTCTTGAAAGAGGTAGGCCAGGTTTTTGTCCTGCATGCAGACTGCGCTAAATGCTTTCGCAGCGAGTTCAGAATTCGGATGAACAACCAGCGGCAGGTTACGAAAAACCAACTTCACTCGACTGGGATAATTTTGAAGAATTTTTTTAACGGTGTTTGAACCTTTCACGCAGAACGGGCAGCCAAAGTCTGCAAATTCAGTGATCACAACCTCCGCATCTTCTGAACCCGCAATGACGCATCCACTGCCGGTGGCTGCAGTTGCGAAGGTAAAAGGACTGAGACTGAGAGTGAGAACCAAAAAAGCAGAGACCGCTAGAGCCAAGTTCGAACGATTTTCCATAACTTCTCCTTGATGTGCAGAGCCGCTGAATGCGACCCTGACAAAAAGTGTAGATACAGCCTCGAAAACGTGTGTGGACTGTCTGTTCGGGGACTGCAAAATAAACGTCAATTTATAGGATGTTCTATAGGTTCGGGCTCAAAGAATCTTTAGCCGATAGCCGACAGCACGGACGGTTTCGATGAGCCTCTGATCTATCTTTTGACGAAGCAGCATCACGTGCGTGTCAACCGTTCTGGTCGTGGGGTAAACGTCATAGCCCCAGACACGATTCAAAATTTCGTCACGAGAGAAAACCCTCTCAGGATTTTCTGCAAAGAGCGAAAGCAATTCGAACTCCTTTTTTACAAGCTCAATCCTCGTACCATCAAACGAGACCGTGTGCCGCATTCGATCCATCGACAAGGGCCCAACCTGGACAACGTCTGAACTTTTTAAAGGCATTTGCGGAATTTTCCCCGCGTCCCGAAGGCGGGCCCGGATTCGCGCGACAAGCTCGCGCGACTCGAACGGCTTGGTCATGTAGTCATTCGCACCGAGCTCTAGCGCCAGCACTTTATCGAGCGCGTCTGCTTTCGCGGTTAGGAAAATGACGGGCATATTAAGCTCACTTCGACGCAGCTCTGTTAGAAAATCAATCCCTTGGCCGTCGGGAAGCATCCAATCTAGCAACACCAAACTTGGGCAAGCCTCACTGTCGCTTGAGAGATATCGACGCGCGTTCGCGAGATCACCGACTGCGTGTATCTTGTATCCTTCATTTTCGAGGCATGACTGCATTGAGACCCTTAAGCTCTCATGATCTTCAATTACGAGTATCGTAGTCATTTCTCCGAACTCCTACCTTGGGTTTTATTTAGCGCGAATGTAAAGGAGGTCGGATTTTTTCGGTACACCAAGCTCGTTTTCCACTCAGAAATGATGACTTTAATAATGTTAAGGCCTAGGCCGATTCCGGTGCTCCGAGTGCTCTTGACGAATGGCTCTAGCATCTTGTCGAGGGAATCAAATTCACAAATCCCTTGGTCTTCCACTGTGAGAAAGAGTTTTGATCCCTGCTTACGAATTTTTATGAAGACCGGCTCTTTGCCATGCGCAAATGCATTCTGGACCAGATTTTCGATGACGAAACGAAGCCAAAATAAGTCGACCGAAACTGATTGGTCCGCGCCTTGAAACTCGCACCTAATTCTTGGATCAATGTCCTGTGCAATTTCTTGAATCCATGCATGAATCGAAGGCAGCTCGGTGAGATTGAATCGGTTTTTTTTGCTCGATGATTGAAGATATGTCTTCCCCATTTCAATTATTCTTTGCAGTCGAAAGACCTCGCTCGACAAGCGCGTAATAAGATCCTGATCTTTTTCTTCAAACCGACTGTAGCGATGATTCAACTCTTCAATCAGTAAAAGCAGGGCGCTCACTGGTGTTCGAAATTCATGACTCAAAACTTGCATCGAAAACCGGTGCCTGAGCTGTTCTCGGCCCTTCATTCGAAAGTTCTTAATGTACAAGGCAAGAATGATAAATATTCCACTCGCAATCAGAATTAAAATTGCGACGGCGTAATGGAGGACAAATGAGAGCGCCGTCCGAGAATTGTATGTCCAACAAGCGTTGCCAATTTTTTCAAGGCAGATTGCTTCCGGATTGTAAGGAATGAGGTCGAATCTCTTTCCAATGAGATCTGCTCGAAGATCGCGAAGGTCAAAGACCCAATAGCTGAGAGGTGAAAAGCCCAGTTTCGACTGGTTGCGAATCATCATAAAATTTTTAGTCAGCGCGAGCGCAGTCCCTTCTACAAGTTCGCGCAGCTCTGGCTCACTAAATTCGGCAATCGCTTGGAAGGTGGGAGAATCAATCTGAAAATCGTGGAGGATAACCTTCAACTCGGAAGGCTTAAAGAATGAGAGGTGAGCAGCAATCCAAGACTGACGATAACTTTTTGTTATGACGGGAAGAAGTAGATAAGCGTAACTGTGCCCGGAGTCGTCGATAAACGGGGGCGTGCTTAAGAAACTCTCTGAAATTTTCCACTCTCCCGAGAGAAAATAACTCAGCAGTCGACTTTTACTAGCACCCTCATTGCTGTCGTAGATGAGTTTTTGTTGTTTACAGATCATCGCTTCGTTTTTTTCGCGCACATCCGTTTCATCTTTTGCATCCGGAAGTCCGCAGCTTGCTCGGGAAATCGCAAGATGGAGATGCCTGATATCAAGCAAAGGGTGGAGCATTTGAAACTGACCGTTCTCTTTGTAAAGCTCGGCGAAGTTGAGCTCCATCATCGGCTGATGAACTTGCCGAAAGCCCATCAAAAAAGTTTCTGCAGCGGCTTGAGGACCCTGCGAGTACAAAAAGAGCTGCTGGCTCAGGGCGAATGAGAGGAATGCAAAGCTCAGGAGCATCGCAGTCAAAACTGATGCAAGCACGATATGGCGATTCACATTTGAACTCCTTTCACAATCTTTAAACTAGATCGGTCGGCGAGCCCGTTTGTCAACGGAGTGTCAAGTCCTTGGAAGTAGGCTAAATTTTACTGAAAACTCGACCCTCGTTTCACCTCGCGGTCAAAATGGTCGCCGGCCATGCCAAGCCCGCCAAGGCAAAAAAGCCTGGCGCCCTCAATTCAGTTGACCATTATACTAGGCATAGCTATGTATATTGCTATGGCTGGTTCTATAGAAAATTGGAAAACGCAAATTCGCAAGGGCTACCTTGAATTATGTATTTTGCTGGTGATTCGGCAAAAGAAACGAGTCTACGGCTTTGATCTCATTGAGCAGCTTGCTAAGGCAAGTCTCGATTTGAAAGAGGGAACGCTTTATCCGCTGCTCAATCGTATGAGCGCAGACGGAATTCTCTCTGCAGTTTGGGATACTGAAAATATCAAGGGGCATCCACGCAAATTCTATTCGCTCACAAAAGATGGATTCAAGTTTCTCGATCAATCTGAGGATGAGTTCAATCAAATGATTTCAATTTTTAAGAACCTCAGAAAGTAAGGACGAATCATGACAACGGACCCTAGACTCGAACGCTACCTCGCTTCGCTAGAAAAAGCTTTGATGCCATTTCCGGTGAGCGATCGCGCCGACATCATCACTGAGATCAAAAGCCACGTTCTTGCAGCAATGGATCGCGACCCTGAGACTCGCTTGGATTCGGTTCTCTCTTCGCTTGGCGAGCCGGAGACAGTTGCAAATCGTTATTTGCTCGAACGCGGCTTGAAACCCGCAAAAACTTC
>JAYVND010000586.1:0-3607 GCA_043758635.1 Bdellovibrionales bacterium | reverse complement strand
CACAACCAACTCGTTACGTGGCAAGAGCACTGGACACGTGCGATTGTGACGGCGCCTAAGACTGTCTCCGCTCAAAATCTCACCTGCGCGACGAGCCTGGCTTCGATCGCCGACGATTCTATCGCTACGAAGATTCGCCAAATGAACTCAATGGATTGTGAGAGCAAAACAACGCTCCCCCTTGGGGCTGGATATAACGGCGGTCTCCAACTCAAAACTGGGAATGTCGTTTTACGCACGGCAAATCTCAGTGACACCGAAGGCATGCAACTCGCGAAGACGTTCGGAAATTCATATTTTGACGACCTGGCGAAAAGATCCACGCAAGTCAACTTGCTCACGGTCGAAGATTGCCACGAGAGCAAATTGGTGAATCTAAAAGGATCGACTGTTCACGTTCGCTTCTGTACGTCAGCAATGAAAATCGACAAGGGCTTGTCGGACACTGTCGTAGCATTATCAAGCGTCGATGCTGGTTCCCATGCCTACGTTGTTGCAGCTCATATGAAGGGCTTCGATCAAAATAACACCAAAAAAGTAATTGAAGCTTTGATTGAAAATGGAGAGAGCTTGAAATGAGTGAAACTAAACACAAGCACACATCCCCTGACGAGATTGAATTCGGTGATGCGACACTCATTGGAATTGCGCAACCAGTTAACTCGACAGCGCGAGAGAGCTCCAATGAATCCGCTGTTAAATCGGCAGAGCCAAAAGCAAATGTGCCGGCTCCAGCTTCGACCAAACCTTTCTCTGACGAGGAAGCAACGGTTGTCGGCGGGAAATTTTCAGCAACACGCGCCGCCGAAGCACCGCCGATTCGAGTCGACGCGAAACTTGTTTCCAAAGTTGATTCCAAAATTGATCCCATAGTCGACATGAAGATCGAGTCGAAACCCGTCGCTAAAAAAGTAGAGCCCAGAACTGTGCCTGCTGATCAACCAAAACAGCTTGTCTCAAAGTCCAGTCCCGAAGTGGATTTTGATCGTACCATTGTTGAAAGAGCAAATCCGCTGAAAGAAGCCTTTGATGCGCGGACGCTCATAAATTCATCTCAACCAAAAAGGTTTAATCCTGACGAAACGCAGATCAATCCACCACCTAAAGTGGAGCGCCAACTGCAGGTAACGTCGGCAATCGTTACCACATCTGCAATTGCTCAAAAAGCTGCACCGGTTGAAAAGAGCCGTGTTCCTGATTCTAGAGGCAGCCAGTTCCCAGATTCACCGCGTTTTGGCCACACATTAGTGCCCGATGCCCTCAAAAAGAATTCCGAACTGAAATCTGACGTGCGCCAAGAAGCCAAAAACGAAACCAAACACGAAGCCAAACACGAATTCAGAGGCGAGCCGAGAAAGACGCTTCTCGACGACGCCCCTGCGGTGACGTCACGCAAGAGTCGCGATCAATTCGAAACTCCTGCTGACACATTTTCTCCGCATCACGAGCGGTCACAGTTAGGAACCCACGCTCGTACAGGCGAAGTGGTTGATGCCGAAGATGTGGACGACTCCGCGACCGGCGAAGTTCCCCATGAGCGCAAGCCATCCGCATTCGGCCTGTGGTTACAAAAGATGCGGAGTCGCGTCTCTGCTCATCAATCTGACAAAAAATCTGGCAAAAAATCTGATAATAAATCTGGTAAAGACTCTGATATTAGTCTTAAGCCCGAAGCTGAGTTCGGCACCGCGCCGCCTAACAACCGGATGCGCAATGCGATGATTGCGAGCGGCGCCGCTATTCTGGTCGCTGTATTGATTATGAAGTTCACGCATTCGAGTGATGAGGCCACTGCACCTGAAGCAGCCGCTGTCACCTCTGCTCAACATCGCGTTTCGCACCAGGCATCGGCTTCGAGCGAAGCGCCGAGACAAACGGCAGCAGCCGCTCCTAACCAAGGTCCGAGTGGTGGAAGCGTTGCCTCATTCATTCAACAGTTTGATCGCGCTTTTGCCAAGACTCAGGACCAGAGATAGTACGGCTGGACTCAGTTTCAAGGATTTTGCACCGAGATAACATTGTGATGCCTCAGCATTGGCATCGTATGGAGAACCACGATGGGTTTTAACTACAACAAAAAAGATGGTCATGGCGGCGGCGATTCGATGTGGACGTCGTACTCCGACTTGTTCCTCGGGCTGTCAATTATCTTTCTTTTGCTCTACGTTTCGGCCAGTCTGCGCCAAGGCACTGATGGCATTAAACAAGCAATCGAGAATAAACAACTCGTTAAGCAAAACGAAGATCTGAAACAACAGATGAAGGCCTACGAGAGTCTTAAACAAGACTATTTGCAAAAGCAGGCGTCTACGGATGAGCAATCGAATTACGAAGAGCTGATGAAACAACTCAATCTTTTGCAGGATCAGGCAAAAGACGAGAAAGATCAGTTGCGCAAAAAGGCCGACGAGAACGGCAAAAAAGAAGTCGCACTTAATAAGTATCAACAGATGATTCGTAACATCATCAATTCCAACATGATCGCAAAAGCTCGTATCAAAAGTCGCGACACGTTGATCGAGTCAAAAGACGAAACGATCACTGAGAAATCAAACGAGATCACCGGTCTCGAGCAGACTGTGAATCAGAAGACCAATGAGATTCAGAAGGGCGAGCAAAAGATCAGCGGCCTCGAAAATCAATTGGATAAGCGCATGAAGCAGCTCCAATCAGCATTCCGTGCACACCAAATCACAAAACAGAAATTCCAGGCTGAGAAGCAAGCAATCGAGCACGATGTAGAAAATAAGATTGCTCAGGTCCGCCAACAAAACGAGAAAACCAAAGAAGAATTGGCTCAAACCAATCAGGCTTTGCAAGCGACCAACCAAAAATTGGATAGCACCAATAATCAGTTGAATCAGACCAGCAATCAGTTGGACAAAGCTAAAGGCAATATTGCACAGCTGGGTCAAGCAAACTCGGCCCTCCAAGGTGAACTCGCCCAAGCCGACGCAAAACGCCAAGCGGATGCCGAGAAGTTGAAAGGTCAGTTCGAAGCGCAGAAGGCAGCAGATCGCCAAGCATTCGAAGGCCAGTTGGCTAAAGAGAAACTCTCTGGCGCACAAAAGGCAGCTAAAGAAGCTGCCTTCAAGGCGGCAGCTGAGCAAAAAGCCAATGACCTGCGCGGACAATTGGGCAATCTCGATAAGAAATTCAAAGAGACCCAAGGCGAATTGGCGAAAGCCAACGAGAATTTAAACGCCCGCAAAAAGTTGGCGGATCAAATCATGAAGAACTTTGCGAGCAAAGGCATCAAGGCCGAAGTCGATGCGGGTTCTGGCGATGTTTTGCTCTCGTTCAATGGTCAATACTTCGATACCGGCAAAGCCGAGTTGAAGCCAGGCATGCGAGCAATTTTAGAGCAAGCGATGCCCGCCTACTCTCAGAGCTTGTTCTCGGATCCAAAAATCTCAGAAAAAATTCAATCAGTTGAGATCGTCGGTTTTGCATCACCTACTTACAAAGGTAAATACGTCGATCCAACAAGTCTCGATCCGCAGAATCGTCAAGCGGTCAACTACAACTTGGATTTAAGTTACAACCGTGCTCGTTCGATCTTCAACTATGTTTTCGATAAAAACAAGATGGCGTTTCATAACCAAGA
>JAYVND010000585.1:0-3611 GCA_043758635.1 Bdellovibrionales bacterium | reverse complement strand
GGAATGCCAAGCGGGCCCAAACTCACCGCCTCCACGAATGTTCGCAAGCACAAAGACGCCGCCTTTTTCGAGCCAAGTTTTGCCGATTGAGCGCATATAGAACGGTGTCTCGGCGACTTCGAAGCCACCATAAGCATTGAGCAAGGTTGGGTTTTTGCCGTTGAGTTTATAATTCTTTTTGTGAATGACGAAGTAAGGAATTTTGGTTCCATCCCGACTTGTCGAATAGAACTGCTCAAATACAATGTCACTAGCGTCAAATTTTGCACCCAGTTGCTTCACGATTTGAGGAGCCTGAGCGGTTCCGACCGATCCGAAGTAAAGCGATGATGGAATGTTGAATGTTTCATAGCCAACATAAAAACGATCTGATTTATCGAAGGCATCTGCCGGTCGAACCGAAATCGTGCCGTCGGCAGGAATGCTCAGTTTTGCCTTGGTCCACCCTTTGGTTGATGGCGTGTAAGACCAAAGCTCACCTTTTACGTTGTTCAAAATTGAAACCAAAAGGTGATCTCTCGTCATCGTAAGCTGCTCGAACACGGACTTCGAAGTCGGTGCAAATACCGTCTCCAGGTGAGTGAGCGCATCGGGCGCAAAGGCCTTCGCAAGCGGCAGACTCAAAAGGGTTCCGGTTGCATACGTTTTGCCACCAACTTTTAAATCGGTCCTTAAGGAGGCAAGCAAGTTTCCCCTGAACTCGCCGTGAAATGCGGAATCGTCCGGAAATGGCAATGCCTGAAGTTGCCCGGTTTTTCCGAGCAAAAAGTTTTTCGCTGTAAAAAAGCTGTGAGCTTGGCTCACGTAAATATTGGAGCTTTCTGGTCGTGACGTGACCGAAGCTCCAACCGCCATATCGCTCGGTAATCCTTCGAATAGGAGCTTCGCCGCCGCTAGCGGCTCGCCGCGTTTCCATATTTTTACCTGACGTGCGTAACCTGACGTCGTCACAGTGCTGGGCCCAAAGAAGCTGGTACTCAGCACAACCGTGTTGGCGTCGACCCAGCTCAAATCTGATTTTGCGGCTGGAACATTGAAGCCGTCTTTGACGAAAGTTTTTTTACTCACATCAAACTCGCGAATTTCAACTTCATCACGACCCGCATTGGAGAGTGAAATTAAACACAAATTTGCGTCTGGCGCCAAGCAGTTCGCTTGTACAAAAACCCAGCTCTTACCTTCAAGCTTGTTGAGCTCATCGACATCAAGCAAAATATCCCAGGCCGGGCTCGCAGCTTTGAAGCTTTCAGGTGTAGTTTCACGCCAAATACCGCGCAGGTGAGTCTCATCGGTCCAAAAATTTCGAACCTTTCCGCCATTGAGCGAAACCGCAGGAATGCGATCTGTCGCCCCCGCGATTTTTCGAATATCGGCCGCCAACCCGTTGAAGCGTGGATCGCCTTCGAGAGCGTTCACTGCCTTGGCACTTTTGGATTTCGCCCAAGCTTGCACCGCCGGGTCGGTGCTATTTTCAAGCCAGATGTAGGGATCGACTTCATTATTCGCAGGCACATCACTTGGTTCGCGGTTCACAACGTTGCTCCCTTTGGAAGTAATTGTGGAGGCACAGCCAATCGCGGTCAGGAGAAGCACCACACTCAGCGAACAGAGTGTTACCTCCGCGAGACGCGAAGGTACGGCACGCGGTAGGGCGCGTAACTCTTCGCCTGCGACAGCTCCATCCAAAAATCTCGACAAATTTATCGTCAAATCACGGTTCTTCACGCGTACCCCTCGTATAAGTTTCGTTTGGTAGATCTTATCTCCGGCAGTCTTTCTGGCCAGTCTTTCTTGCCGGAAGGCCTGGCTAGACTTTGGGTCTAGCTTACTTGCTAAACTTTCGGGCCAGACTTTTGGGCCTAGCTTTTCGGCCTGTCACTGTTTCCGCCTCTTAACCGGCTGGGCTTTCTCCAAATCCGAAAGAGATCCAATCGTAAGACTTCCTAGATTCTCTTTGCAACACCATAAGTTTTGCAAAAGCTCTGTGACAAATTCAGAGACACTTGTGAATCTAACTCTTTTACGAGTAGAACAAAGCCCCTACAAGGAGCCCCTCTCATGACAAAAAAATTCACTCGCTCATTGACTCAGATGATTCTGGTTGCCGGCGGTGCTCTCGTTTTCTCTCACTCGGCGAAAGCCCTCGACTTCTCCGACTACAATTGCTCCCAGAAAATTGGCGGTAAGACAATTCAAGTCGTGGCAGCTGTGACTTCAGGATCGAGCTACGACGTGAAACTCAGCGTTGACGGTAAAGATCTCCCAGTGTCAGGCGGCCATTGCTTCGAATCAAACCGCCCAAGCACCAATTACGTTCTTTGCTCATTCAAAGGTCAAGGCTTCGAACTCGATCTCTACCCTTGGACTCAAACAACAAGCGGTGCGATCAAAGTTATGCAATATGTTTTGTGGAATGGTGATCAGCCGGCGACTTCGGGCAAATTCACGAGCTGCAAAGGCAATTGATTTTGTTGGGGTTAGTCTGCTCATTCGACAACCCCTTGGCTCCCTCCGAAGCTCCGTGTCGATAAATCAAGCTGAGAGAAACTGTTGAATTAAGAATGCAATATCTGATCGACCGATTTCCAGTCATTCAAGATTTAGGATTTCGAGCGGAAGCGCTCGATGCGCTAACGCATTATGTGAACCTGCTATGGCAATCAAATCAGGAGCTCAACCTTATCAGTCGCAAAATGACCTTTGAAGAGCTGGTCGATAACCATGTGATCGACTCACTCCTGCCGCTCCGGCATTTTCCGACTGAAGCGAAAATCGTCGCCGACTTTGGCTCTGGCGGCGGTTTACCGGCCGTGATTTACGCACTTCAATTTCCTAAAGTTAAATTTAAGCTATTTGAAAAGAGTCCGCTCAAATGCCAGTTTCTAGAAGTTTGTCGTACACTTGCCCCGAATCTCGAGATCTTGGGCGACATTCCACTCAAATTTTCTGGCGTGGATTTAGTAACGGCTCGCGGATTTAAGCCTGTCGACGTGATCCTCGAAATGAGCAGAGACTACTACAACTCGGGCGGATCCTACTTCTTACTCAAGGCACGGCGAGAAAAGATCGATGCCGAATTGATCGACACTCGCAAAAGATTTAAAGCACTCAGAGACGAGCAAATTGTCATTGTTGCTTTGCCGTCGCCAGTGCTCGAAGTCGAACGTCACGTCGTGTTGATACAGTGCTGACTCAGCCTTAAAAATTAATTTCTACGCTCTCTCCATAAATAAAAAAGGTTTACACTCAGCACAAAACCGTTTGATACAATGATTGGCCACGCGGTGGTGAGCATCACGCCATAAACGATGAAAGCCAGGCAAGCGAGCGAATTCACCAGCCGCAGATACCAGATGTTCTTCAGCGTAAATGAAATCATGAGCAAGATCGAAGCAAGATAACCAACATTGTCGGTCAGATGAAATTCGGGCACGGACTCACCTATCTTTCACTATTTATATTTGGGGCTTCATTGGTGCCGGCGTGTGGCGCCAGAGCCCCCAGATGCCGCAGGCGATCCAAATAGCCCCGCAGATGATGATCGTCAATTCTACGCCAATCAATTTAAAAAGAGACGGTGAAGCACCCATTGCCAAGAGTGTTGCCGCTGT
>JAYVND010000584.1:0-11157 GCA_043758635.1 Bdellovibrionales bacterium | reverse complement strand
TTTTGGTTAAAGGATCGCGCGGCATGCAGTTGGAGCGTGTGCTGGCTGATTTGAAGCCATTGAATTTCGCACCCAAGAAGTAATTGGGCGATTGGCCGGGTTGAAAGTTTGAAGCCATAGAGGCACCGCGGAGGCCCGGCAGAGGCTCCGCGCGCAACTCGGCGTTAACGGCTACCAAGCTTGTTTTGATTTTGCTCATTGATGACAGACACGTCGGCGACCGCTCGAAAGGAAAGCACGATGCTTTATCACTGGTTAGTTTCAATGTCGGATCACGTTTCGGTTTTCAACGTGTTTCGTTACATCACATTCCGTACCTTCGTGGCTTTTCTTACGGGATTTGTCACGTGCATCTTGGTCGGTCCAAAATATATCGAGCGCCTTCACTCCAAACAGCTCGGTCAGCAGATTCGCGACGACGGTCCAGCCAGTCATAAGAAAAAAGCCGGTACCCCCACGATGGGTGGTGGATTAATCTTAATTGGTTTACTTGTTCCGGCTTTTCTCTGGGTCAATATGCTGGACCCTTTAGTTTGGGCGGTGATCGTCGTGACTCTCGGATTTGGATACATCGGCTACATCGATGATTCGATGAAGGTCACTAAAAAGAACACAAAAGGTTTACCGGGAAAAGTTCGTCTGCTTGGCGAGTTCATGATTGCCGCAGCTGTGATTGCCGTTTTGGTGGGCCACTTTAATTTCTCAACCGTCTTGAACATTCCGTTTTTCAAAAACGCCGGCCTCGATATTGGCTGGGGCTACGTATTTTTTGGGGCGCTCGTCACCGTCGGTTGTGCAAATGCCGTTAACCTCACCGACGGGCTGGACGGTTTGGCGATCGTCCCCGTGATCATTTGCGCCGGCACCTTTGCGATGTTTGCCTATGTCGCGGGCAATGCTTCGATCGCTGCTTACCTCCAAATTCCACATATTCCGGGAGCGGGCGAATTGACGCCACTCGCGGGAGCGATGGTCGCAGCAGGCCTCGGGTTTTTGTGGTTCAACACGTATCCCGCGCAAGTGTTTATGGGAGATGTAGGATCACTCTCGATCGGCGGCTTTCTGGGCATCATGGCTGTTCTGACGAAAAATGAACTCCTGCTTATATTGCTAGGCGGCGTATTTGTGGTCGAAGCTTTGTCGGTCATCACGCAGGTGATCTCATTCAAGCTTACAGGCAAACGAATTTTTAAAATGGCTCCCATTCACCACCATTTTGAACTAAAAGGTCTCACCGAAACCAAAATCATCGTGCGCTTCTGGATCATCTCGATTCTTCTCGCTATTTTGAGCTTAAGCACACTGAAACTGAGGTAACCCTATGTCTAATGTGACGTCCACTCCGGCAACTCCCATTTCTGAAATCAAAGATCTTAAAGACAAGCGTGTGCTTGTCGTCGGCCTCGCGCGCAGCGGCGTCTCGATGGTTCACTTTTTAGCGGAAGCTGGTGCAGCCGTCACCGTAAGCGATCACAAATCCAAAGCCGAACTTTCTCCAGCGCTCGAGCAAATTGATGGCCTCGGTCTTCAGTATGATCTGGGTGGCCACACGCCGAAAGTTTTTTTGCAACAAGACATCATCGTTTTAAGCCCAGGTGTTTCGCCGGCGCTTAAGATTTTTGATTATGCTCGTTCGAACGGTGTGATCGTCACCGGCGAATTCGAATTCGCAACTTGGTTCATCAAGCAACCGGTCATCGCGGTGACGGGAACCAACGGGAAATCGACAACGTGCAAACTCACCGAGCTTTTTTTGCAAGAGTCGGGCATTAAAGTTTGGCTCGGCGGAAATTACGGCGAACCATTGATCGACTGCGTTCGTCGTGGAATGCCAAAAGCTGCGACCGAAGACACGCCGGCAACTGAAGGCGAGACTCCGCAAGTTGTGGTGGCCGAAGTTTCAAGTTTTCAGCTTGAGCACTGCGAACGCTTCACTCCCCACAATATCATTTTTACGAATTTGGCGGAGAATCATCAGGACCGTTATCGTTCGATGGAAGATTACGTAAATGCAAAGCGACGAATTTTTCAAAATACAAATCAAGCGACAACGTCGATCTTGAACGCAGACGACAACGCAGTCGTTGAGCTCGCGCGTGATCCCGCGGTACAACGCGGAAGAATTTTCTACTTTTCTCGCAAGCCGGCTCTGGAGCCCCAGATCATGACAATCGGCGGCGCGGTTTGCATTAAGAATGACGTGAAGGTCCGCACCGGCCCAGAGATCGAAACCTTCTCCGTTCAAAACATGAAGATGCGCGGTAAGCATTCGATCGACAACATCATGGCGGCGTCGCTTGCCGCACGCGAACATGGTGCGACTCACGATGCGATCCAAAAGGTCATCGACACATACCCAGGTATGCCGCACCGTCTTGAGTACGTTCGCCGCGTGGGTGGAGTGGAGTTCTTCAACGATTCAAAAGCAACTAATGTGCATGCAGTGACGCGTGCCCTCGATGCTTTTGATGAGAACTTGATTTTAATCATGGGCGGCAAAGACACGAATCTCAATTACGAGTCTTTGCGTGAAGTGGTTCGTCGCAAAGTGAAAAACTTGATTCTCGTGGGCGAAGCAAAAGAGCGAATCAATCGCGATCTCGGTGATTACTCGGAGACATTCCTGATCGGAACTTTCGAAGAAGCTGTTTTGATCGCGTACCAAAAATCTCGAATTGGCGATAAAGTGATCTTGTCACCCGGCGCTTCGAGCTACGACATGTTCGACAGCTTTGAAGAGCGCGGAAATTACTTCAAAGAAATCGTGAAGCGCTTCAAGTAAGCGGGATAGCAGTTCGCCTGGGTGGCGGTGTCTTGGGTGACCGCAAATTGACGAATCTTATAAGTGGTTGCGGCACTGCTATGGCAAGGCTGGCTATGAACTAAAAAGATCTCTAAAAAGCTGGGCCTAGTGCTCGGCTTTTATTTTATGCAGAATCTGTTTACTTCTTGAAATCTGCTCCTAGGAATACAGGAGAGTCTCGCGTGCTCAACGCACGACTTGGCTTGCGTGCTCAACGCACGACTTGGCTTGCGGGCCGGCGGCGTTTGGCGTTTGGTACTGTGCAGTCATCGTTGAGTGTAAAAATTTGCGGAGGTTGGCAATTGATCTTGTCGATGCCTTGATCGCAGGCGCCGGAGAAAGCAAACTGATTTCCGACGGCAATGGTTTGCACCGTGAACGCCGAAAAGGGCGCGCCGAGCTCTTCACAATTTACAGGATTTATCAATTGCATCTGCGTGATTGAGCCGACGTGCGAGCGAACGGCCATCACAGCTTTCTCGGCTTTGCGAGGAACGAAATAAATTTCGTCGGCAGATGCCACATTATAATCGCAATTGATTTTTTTGGCGGTGTCACCGTTCTGAATATTGACGATCGCGATGCTCGAATCTTTTTCGCTCGACTTCACTGAAACATTCCAGCCGTTGTCCCAACTCATCATTTGTTTTCCGGTCGAACGGTAGACGACGGGGAGGGTGTCGTCGGAGAAGCGGCAATTATTTGTGTGCGCGAATGCGGCAGTTGAAGCGACTGTGATCAGAAGTGGAAATGCAATGGAGAGAAGTGTCGCCTGATATTTTGCTGCTTCACTTGTCGCGCCGAAAACGCTTCGCAGTGGACTCGAGCTAAAATGGAGGCGGGTTTGGACGGCGAAAAAATCTAAAATCATGTGGCGAACTCCTCTCGTCCTGAAACGCTAACAGATCATTAAAAAAAGGACCAGATGACCTTTCCTCAAACTCAACTCGACGGTAGGCTTGAATCGGGCGAGTTGACCAGCTCTGGATTTTTCGCGCTCACTCGTCGGCTTTTCCGACCTACGGGTGTGGGCTTCCGCCTCCTCGCTCAAGCCTTGGCTGCAGGCTATTTAACTCGACCAAAGTACCTTTGGAGGTGTGATTTGGCACGACTGGATCGGGGAATACTACTTGCCGTGTTTGCACTTCTAGGTGTCGGGCTCGTGCAAGTCTACAGTTCAAGTTTTATATTTGCGATAGAATCTCGAGGAGATGGCTTGTTCTTCGTTAAGCGCCAATTGGTTTTTAGCACGCTGGCAGTGATCGTGTTGCTCGTCACCGCAAATGCGCCCTTCGAGTGGCTCGAGAAATATGGATGGACACTTTGGGTTGCTGCCTCGGTCGGAGTCGGCCTGACATTGACGCATGGTCTAGGCATTCGCGCAGGTGGTGCGGCAAGATGGCTCAAACTTCCGGGGGGCGTGGTCTTTGAACCCAGTGAACTCCTGAAAATCTCGCTCTCTCTTTTACTGGCTACTTATTTCTCACGAACAAATGAAAAGCTCGGTACCTATGCGAGGCCTTTGCGACTGATGCTTTTTGCATTCCCGCTCTTTTTAGTTTTGAAACAACCTGACTTCGGAACGTTCACAATTTGCTGCATGGTTTCGGGTGCCGTGCTTTTCGCCTTCGGACTTCAGTGGCGCTATATCTTTGCTGGGATTATTGTCGCGCTCCCATCTTTCTACATGCTCGTCATGAACGTGCCTTACCGTCGGGCACGCGTCTTTGCTTTTTTAGATCCTTGGGCGGATCCGGAGCAAAAGGGATTCCAAGTCATTCAAAGTATGCTGACTTTTCACTCGGGCGGCCTGTGGGGTGTCGGACTTGGGCAAGGGCAGGGGAAATTATTTTTTCTTCCCGAAGCTCATACCGATTTCACACTCGCAGTTTTGGGGGAGGAGATGGGATTTATCGGCTTCGTTGCGGTTCTCGCGTTGTATGGATATTTGGTTTTCCGCGGTCTGCAGTTAGCAACCCGTTGCGAGAGAGAATTTCCAAAAGTCACCGCCCTTGGCCTGAGTCTCACGTTCGCCCTCTCGGTGTTCATCAACGTAGGGGTTGTGACTGGTCTGCTTCCGACAAAAGGACTGACGCTTCCGTTTTTGTCCTACGGTGGAAGCTCGCTTGTGATGGCTTGTTTCTTGTTCGGTCTTCTCTTGAATGTTGAGAAACACGAGCGCGAAACTTTACCGAGTGGACGTAAGGTTGCAAAGCTGTACCGCGCTCGTTTATAAACAAAATTACGGTGTTCAAAAGCGAAAATCTGAAAGAGTTCGGCAAATGGCCGGCATAAACTGAGGCCGAAAAAATGGAAATTTCAAAACGCAATGTGATCATCGCTGGTGGCGGAACGGGCGGGCATATCTACCCGGGAGTCGCGATTGCTCGCGCGCTGGAGCGCATGCATCCCGAATTAAAAGTCCACTTTGTTGGCGCCAAAGGTGGTCTTGAAGAGAAGATTGTACCGCGCGAAAAATTTCCGCTGCACACGGTGGCGGTAGGTCGACTTCATCACACCGTTGATCTTGCGACACGCGTTCACACGATGCTTACGTTGCCGCTCGCCTTTTGGAAAGCATTCACGATTTTGCGTGAACTCAGGCCGATCGCTGTTTTGGGAGTCGGGGGATTTGCCTCGGGCCCGATGTTATTCGTATCTTCGATTTTGGGATATCGCTCTTTGATCTGGGAGCCTAACGCTTATCCAGGCATGACCAATCGAATGCTTGCGCGCCGAGTGAGCGAGTGTCTTTTGGTCTTTGACGAGGCGGCAAAGTTTTTGAACGCTCGCAAAACAACGAAAGCAGGATTGCCGGTTCGCGCAACGATGTTGCCTAGCCAACATGCCCCTTTGGACGCGGCGAATGCTTTGCGCCCTCTAAGAATTCTCGTCTTCGGAGGAAGCCAAGGTGCAAGATTTATTAACAATCTCGTTTGCGATTCGGTGATGGAGAGCGTGCGTTTGGGCGACGACTGGCTAAACAGAGTGGAGATCGTGCACCAGACTGGGGCGACCGACCATTCTCGGTTGGTTGAGGCCTACAGAGGTGCACCGAGCCAAGTACAAGTCTTTGAGTATTTGCATGATATGGAAGCACGTTATCTCTGGGCTGACTTGGTGGTTTGTCGCTCGGGGGCGAGTACCGTGGCCGAAATTGCGGCTTGCGAGAAAGCTGCGATTTTCATTCCGCTGCCGACGGCGGCTGATGACCACCAGCGCAAAAACGCCGAGGTTCTTGCCAATGCTGGGGCGGCTATTTTAATGGCACAAAAAGAGACCAACACGTCGATTTTCCGTGAAACCATCACGAGATTCCGCGATGATCGCAGCCGCATCCGAACTCTCGAAAAGAACGTCAAAAAATTTCAGTTTCCGCTGGCGGCTGAGCGAATTGTCGAGCGAATGCTCGCAAAGGACTAAAGAGCGAATGCTCGCAAAGCGGCGCGGTGAAAACTCGCGGCGGTAGTGAGCAGAAAACTCGCTCCCCGAAATCACTCTCGCTTTCGAACGACGTGGTCCTTCGAAAATTTAAATGCGGGCTCGCATCGACTTTTGCTTTTCGCAAATCTCGAACGAGTCATGAGTGCGGTTTTGCGCTCTTTCAATTTTAGGAATACATGAAATGCGTTTAGCTCAAGTGAAAGTTCACTTTATCGGCATCGGCGGGATTGGCATGTGCGGCCTCGCCGAGCTTCTTCGAAATATGGGCACACAAGTTTCGGGGAGTGACCTCAGTGATAACGCGCAGATTGAGCGCCTGCGCGCTCTCGGCATTCAAGTCGATATCGGGCACCGACCGGAGAATGTTGCGCAGGCTGAAGTCGTGGTGTATTCAAGCGCCGTAAAAGCCGAGAATCCAGAATTCAAAGAAGCACGCCGACTCAAAATACCATTAATTCCTCGAGCAGAAGCGCTTGCCGAGATCATGCGACTTCGCCGAGGAATTGCGGTCGGTGGTTCTCACGGAAAAACCACTACAACTTCGATGGCGGCCTCGCTCTTTTTGCATGCGCAAACGCAGCCGACAATTGTTGTCGGAGGTCGCCTTGATCTGATCAAGTCGACAGCACTCCTGGGGCAAGGCGAGTGGCTCATTGCGGAAGCCGATGAGAGTGATGGCAGCTTCTCGCGCCTGTCGCCCGAAATTGTGACGGTGACGAACATCGATAATGATCATCTCGATTATTACGGAACCGTCGAGCAGCTTAAAAAAGCATTTTTCGACTTTGCGATGCGAATACCGTTTTACGGTCTTGCAATCGTTTGCGGAGATGATCCCGCAGTGCGTGACACATTTGCGAACTTTAGCAAACGAATTTTGTTTTACGGATTTGAAGCGCACAACGACTTACGCATTCAGGGTAGCAACGGTGCATACGAGGCGTTCATGGACGGCAAACTTATTGGCTCGTTTAAGCTTCAAGTGCCGGGTCGGCACAATGCGCTCAATGCGACGGCGGCGTTGGCGACGGGGCTAGAAGCAAAGATTCCCTTTTTGATTTGTGCCGAAGGGTTGGCAGCCTATGGGGGCGTCGATCGCCGTTTCCAGTTTAAAGGTACGGTCAAAGGAATTGATATCTACGATGATTACGGCCATCACCCAACCGAGGTCCGCGCAGCACTTCAAGCATTTCGTGAAAAATTTCCGACTCGACGAGTGGTTACCGTTTTCCAACCGCATCGCTATTCACGCACTCTCCTTTGCTGGGATCAGTTCTTGGGATGCTTCGAGGAAACAGATGAGCTGTTTATCTGCGATATCTACGCTGCGGGAGAAGATCCAATTGCCAATATTTCATCTGAGCGGTTGGCGAGGGAGATTCATCACAAACCGTGCGAATTGCTGCCGAGCTCGATCGACCGAGTTGCAAAGTTGAAAGCGATTCTGCGCAAGGATGATGTCCTCGTCACGCTCGGTGCCGGCGATGTTTACAAACTGGGGATCTCGCTTTTAGAAGTTCTCTAACTTTCGTCTAGTGGTCTTTGAATCTGGTTTAAATTTGCTTTGAATGATTTGAGAGGCAATATGTTTCAGCTTCCCTCGGGCGCAAAGATCGAAAAAGGAGTTAAACTTGCTCAGTTTACGTCATGGACGGTGGGCGGCGAAGCAGAGTATTTTGCTCTCCCCACTTCACTCGTTGAGCTTCGAGAAGCCATTGCTTTTGCATTGCTGAAAAAGTTGCCAATCACAATTCTTGGTGGCGGCACCAATGTTCTAGTTTCGGATCAAGGTGTGCCTGGGATGACTCTGGCACTTCGCAAGCTTTCGGGTATTGAATCAAAAGTCGTTGAGAACAAATCGGATTCAGCTGGTATCGCGCGGATCGGCTCTGTAACTGAAGCCGGCAGTCACGATGGATTTGACGTTCCTGCGCAAATAGCGACTCCGAAACTTTATCTTGAATGCCTCGCGGGTACGTCCAAAACGGAGTTGCTTAAGCAATTTCTCAAACATCGTTTGAAGCCAGCTCTTTTTCTCGCCGGTCTTCCGGGCGACGTTGGCGGCGGAATTGCGATGAATGCAGGCGTAGGCGAAAAATTAGAACCGCGCGAATTTGTGGAAGTCACGGAGTGGGTCGAGGTCTTGCGTTGGGATTCGAAAAGCTCAAACGAGACTTGCAAGCAAGTCCAACAGCCGACCCCCGTTGAGAGCACACTCGCATTTTGCAAGCCATCCGAAACGGATAACGCTTCAATTACGGCCGCGGAGTCGGAAGCTATCATTCAGCTCGCTGCAAGTTTTGAAACTGTGAGGATCCAGGCCACTGAACTAGTTTGGAGCTACCGGCACTGCAATGGCTGGCAGCCTGGTCTTATCACTCGGGCAGGGTTATCTTGGCCATTGCTTCCGGTAGATGACCTCTTGGACCAAGTGAAAAAAGCGAATCACGCGCGGTTAATGAAGCAGCCACTCGACCTGCCAAGCTGCGGATCGGTTTTTGTAAATCCAGTTGGCTACACTTCGGGACAGTTGGTGGAGAGCTGCGGGCTCAAAGGGTTTTCAATTGGTGGTGCGGAGGTCTCGGTGAAGCACGCAAATTTCATCGTGAATCGCAAAGGAGCGACCGCTAGTGACATCCACGCGGTCATTGAGCATGTCAAAGCCACCGTTCTGGCAGTCAAAGGAATCTCTCTTAAAACTGAAGTTGTTTATATGGGAATTTGGCGATGAACTCTCGATACACTCTCGAGATTCGTAAACTGGTTCTTGGCGTCCATTTGGGGTGCGGTGCAGAAGAGCGGTTCAAACAACAGGATGTTTCGTTTTCGGCAAAATTTCGTTTTTCGGGGATGCCCAAGGGTGCAGAGACCGATGAGTTGGATGATAGCCTTTGTTATGCTCGGGTGAGCGATCTAATTCTCGCGACAGTTAAGGGACGTGAGTTTAAGTTGATTGAACATTTAGGTCATGTGATCTTTAAGAACCTCAAAATACTCGTGGGCCCTGAGATTCTGATTGAGCTTGTCGTTCACAAGTTAAATCCCCCAGTGATGCATCTACGAGAGGGTTCCGCATTCACGATCTCGGAGCTATGAAGAATAAATGATAAAACACGAAAGATAAAAAATAAAAAATAGAAATGAAAGATGAAAGATGAAACCGAATGGTGATGTCGTCGTATTGAGTTTAGGCTCCAACTTAGGAGACCGACTTCAAAACTTAAAGGCGGCCGTTGAGCTTTTAAGTGTCGATGTTTTATCCGACATTCGCGTTTCACCTGTGGTCGAAACTGCGGCATGGGTCAAGCCTGGCGCACCCAAAGAATGGATGCGGCCCTACCTCAACCTCGTTATCGAAGCAAAATCAATTCTTTCAGCGGGAGAGGCTTTCAAATTTTGTCAGTCGGTCGAACTGAAGTTGGGGCGAAAGGCGCATGAGATCTGGGCGCCGCGAACGATTGATGTCGACATTTTACTGTGGAACTCTGAAGAGATCGAAACGGCGGTTTTGCAAATTCCTCACGCGGGGATGCGGGAGCGACCGTTCGTCATGGACCCTTGGATGGCACTCAGTCCCGGCCGAAGTCTGCGCGGACCGCGAACGGTTTTGAATCAGCGAAGGCTTTTAACCGACTCCTGCCCGATTCTGATGGGCATCGTCAATGTCACGCCCGATTCTTTTTCAGATGGCGGAGAAAACTTTTCGGAAGCAGCTCTAAAAGCGTACTTTAAAAGAATTTCACATTCGCCACCTTCGATCATCGATCTCGGCGCACAATTAACAAGGCCCGGGGCAGTTGTTGTAGGTGAGAGTGAAGAGTGGAGTCGTCTGGAGCGTGCGCTCAGACAAGTCGAAGAGATTCACAAGGATCGCGTGCGGCCGTGGATCAGTATCGATACGTTTCGTGGATCACTCGCGGCTCGAGCTGTCGAGTGGGGAGTCGAGCTGATCAACGACGTCTCGGGTTTTAATGATCCTGAGATGATTGAACTCGCCGCGTCGACCGAAGCTCAATTTATTTTTATGCATCATTTGGGTGTGCCGGTGAAGCCTGGCACAACATTGCGAGGTGACTGCGACCCCGTGCTGGAGGTGAAGCACTGGGCTCTAGAGAAGGTCAATAAGCTCGTCCAAGCGGGCATCTCGATGGATCGCTTGATCTTTGATCCAGGCATTGGCTTTGGGAAAACTTCTGAGCAGTCACAGGCATTGGTGAATCGGGTGGCGGAGTTCAAGGATTTACCAGTGAGAGTGCTCGTGGGTCACTCGCGGAAAGCTTATCAGCGCCTGGTGAAAGAGCGGCACACGCATCTTGATTTGCAGGACATAGACGCGGTGACGATACATCAAAGTCTCGATATGGCTGCAAGTGGAGTTGAGTTTTTAAGGGTTCACAACGTGCTCGCGCATCGAAAAGCTTTTTTGCAATACTTCTCGCAGGAGCGTGGCAAATGAGCGTCAAATTGAATGGTGAGAGAAATCTGAAAGAGGCGATTGCTGATTTAGAGCGGCGTGGGGTCATGCCACTACGCGCGCCGTCTCTCGACAACACGATCACAGCCCTTGAGCGATTTGCGCTCCGCTACCCAGCAAATGTGCGCAAGGTGATTTTGGTTGCCGGCACCAATGGGAAAGGTAGCACGAGCAAGACTCTTGAGACTTTATTGCGTGCCGCTGGTCAGCGAACGGGAATGTACAGCTCGCCTCATCTGGTGGATTACCGAGAACGTATTCTGCTCGAAGGCCAAATGGTCTCGCCTCGATTATTCGAAATAGCCTGGCGCGTCGTGCGTGACAAGACAGTCGACTTGCCCCTTTCGCATTTTGAAATGCTGACGGTGATGGCGGCGTGGATTTTTTTTGCGGATACTGAAAATCCAAAAGTTGATGTAGCAGTTATTGAAGTTGG
>JAYVND010000583.1:0-3619 GCA_043758635.1 Bdellovibrionales bacterium | reverse complement strand
ATCTGGATTGTGAGCGACTCACTCATTGATGATGTGGCTTTAATTGAGTGGTTGCTATTGTCTTTTAGCGTGCGCGTTGCCGCTGAGCTTGAGCGAGTTTCTAAAGAAGAAGAACTCGAGAGACAGTTGGCATATAACCAAGCCATACTTCGAGCTTCTCCTGATTTGCTTTTTGTCTTATCCCCTGAACTCATTTATACAGATTTTATTTGTCGATCCGTCGACCAGCTGATTGTGCCGCCCGAAAATATCATTGGCCGCAAAATGGTAGATCTTTTGCCGTCAGATCTTAGTGTGAAATTTCTGGCAGCGCACCTGCGCTCGGCGCAGACGGGTGAAGTTTCGATGATCGCCTACGAGTTAGACACGCTTGGCGGACAACGTGAATCGTTTGAAGCACGTATTTTAGTGAATCGAGATTTGAGCTCTCTGCAATTCGTGAGGAATACGACGGCTGAGAATAATCTTCGATCCGAGCAAAAGCGATTGACGTCAATTCTTGAAGCCTCCCCTGACATCTGTGCAATTCTAAATTTTGATGGATCATTGAGTTACCTCAATCCCGCTGGGCGCAAATTTTTTGCATTTACGGACGAGGAACTTATTTTGAGTCGAGAAGGTAGCACCTGGCTGAACAAAATTGAGCCGCAAAGTTCAGCAAAATTTTTTCGTGAGGTTTGTGCACCGAAAGCTCTTCGCGACGGGACGTGGCGCGGGGATGCGAATTATCGAGGCGACACTGGCGTCGAAGTTCCTTTTTCGCAATTGATTGTCGCCCATCAAAGGGTTGACGAGTCGACGGGGTATTACTCTGTCGTGCTTCGCGATGTGAGCGATCGACGAAATTTTGAGAGTAAGATCGAAGAGCAGCAACTGCAAATTATGAGCTCGGCAAAAATGGCGGCGCTTGGTGAAATGGCAGCGGGTATCGCACATGAAATCAACAATCCCTTAGCAAGTATCATGGCACGCGCCCAGGTTTTAGGTGAAATGGCGCACGAGCGCCCGTTGATTGCTCTCGAGAGAATGCGTGAGTTCACCGATAAAATCACGCAGATGTCAGAGCGTATCGCCCGGATCATACGCTCACTTCGATTCTTCGCACGCGACGGTGAAATGGATCCTGTCGAAGCGCGCCCACTGCGCGAGCTCATCGACGAAACTCTCGAGCTTTGTCGTGCAAGATTCAAAAGTCAAAATGTGCGCATTGATGTGGAGTTGCATTCGGATGCCCTCGTGATCTGGTCACGCCCTGTGCAGATCTCTCAGGTGCTCCTGAATCTTCTCTCGAACGCATTTGATGCGGTGATTCGACTCGAAGAGAGGTGGGTGGTCATTTCTGCGAGGAAGACCGCGAAAGGCCTCGAATTAACGGTCACCGATTCAGGCGGCGGCATCGAAGAGAACATCGCCGCAAAAATCATGTTGCCGTTTTTTACAACCAAAGAGGTTGGCGCGGGAACTGGGTTGGGCTTGAGCATCTCGAGCGGAATCGTGCAAGGACATGGGGGCGAGCTGTATCTCGACCGAACGTCCGCACACACAAAGTTTGTGGTCAATCTACCGCAGAATCTCGAAAGCGTTGTGGACCCAAATGAGTCGGCTCACGAATCGACGACTCACTTTCAAACCAATTTTCAGACCAGCTTTTAAACTATTAACTTTCGTTGTCATCTGACTTTTAAACGGAGATTTTTTATGCTGAATGTGCAGGACCAATCCAAAATCAGTCTCTCAAAATTTTTCCCGGCGATTGAACCTTTTCGGAAAGAGCATTTTCGTGTTTCGGAGCTGCATCAACTCTACGTCGAAGAATGTGGAAATCCAGCTGGGCAACCCGTTCTCTTTCTTCACGGTGGACCAGGCGCCGGAATTACAACTTCACACCGGCGACTTTTTGATCCTAAACACTTCCGAATTACACTTTTTGATCAAAGAGGGGCGGGACTGAGTCTTCCGCATGCGGAACTGCGCGACAACACGACCTGGGATTTGGTCTCGGATATTGAAAAGCTCCGAATTCATCTAGGCATTGAAAAATGGATGGTCTTCGGGGGTTCGTGGGGAAGCACATTGGCATTGGCCTATGCTGAGACCCATCCACAAGCCGTGAGCCATTTGGTTCTTCGGGGCATCTTTATGTGCCGCGAGGAAGAGATTGAATGGTTTTACCAAAAAGGCGCCCATCTCATTTTTCCAGAGGTCTGGGAGCAATATGTGGCGCCAATTCCATTGGCCGAGCGTGGAGACATGGTTGCCGCTTTCTACAAGCGACTGACATCACCAGACGAAGCAGTGCGCTTGGCAGCCGCGAAGGCGTGGAGTGGTTGGGAAGGCGCAACCGTGCATCTACTGCCAGATCCTGAGACGTATGCACGTTTCACGGGTGACCAAATGGCGGTAAGTGTTGCCCGAATCGAGTGTCACTTCTTCACTCACAAATGCTGGTTCCGTTCAAATGAGCAGCTGCTGGAAGATGTCGCAAAGATCCGCCATATTCCGACGGTCATCGTACACGGCCGCTACGACGTGGTCTGCCCAGTGAAGAATGCATTTGATCTTCATAAAGCATTTCCCGAAGCGGAGTTGAAGATCATCCCAGATGCTGGGCACTCGTTCGATGAGCCGGGAATCTTAACTGCTTTACTGACAGCCGTCGAGAACTTCAAAGTCTAGAGTGACTGGTTTTGACCATTGACGGCATATTGTTGGACAGATGATGGCCGGACGATGGCGAGATCATGGCGAGCTCTGAAATCACTTAAGGAGCCGGAGGACCAGCGATCACTCCAGCAACTGCGTCGTCGATGTAATCATAGGATGTGCCTGGAACGGTTTTTACAACCTGGTAGCCGCCTCCCGTGTCGTTGATCACGTAAACCGACTGGAAGTTTTTGTTTGTTGTCTTGTCGGTTTCGCTGACCATCACAACAACTTCGAGGCAGGATTGATCGATGCACTCTGTATCTAGCATGTAGGAATAGCGTGAGTTATAAGTTTGCGTGTCGAAGCCAAGCTCATCGGCCGCTTGGACCGTTTGAAAATTTACATTTCGCCCATTGTCGGCGACAACAAAATTTAAGATGTATTGGCCAGTGGTGGAGTTGGTTCCTACCACCTCATCAGCGCTTGCCACCGTCGTTGTACTGGCATTCGTGCGGGTGGCAGATTGCAGCAGCGGATTGAGTCCGTCGCTCGCATTCGCATTTGTTTTTGGGCGAGCAACGCCGGCCGAAGACGAGTACTTCGGATCGCAGCCAGTGGTGAGGCTAGCAATCAACATGATTGACCCAATCGCTTTAAAATAACTGAGCTGAGTTTTCATTGTTCATGTTCTCTCTTTACTTGTTGATCGCGGTTCGCCATGCATCGGTTAAATTTGGTTTATTGCTCTGCCTGTACTGCACATCCCGCGGAATAATATTTTCCGTCCAGGCTAGATTTCCGCGGGTGGCCTGCTTATCGCGCTCCATACTTTGATTTCCAAACAGTGCAAGGCTTGGATCTGCCGATTCGGCGTCATGTGTCGTCGCATGTGTCGTCGTATTTGTGACGCCTTGGCTGGCCGGAGCCCGCGAACGGCTCAACCAGCTTCGCATGAAGAAGATGCGCATGTTTT
>JAYVND010000582.1:0-3621 GCA_043758635.1 Bdellovibrionales bacterium | reverse complement strand
ATCGAAAGTCGCCTGAACTCTCGAAGCATCGGCCGCCGAGTTCAGCTGAATCTTAATTGTGCCAGTAGCGGCATCCACCAAAGAAACGTCTTTAACCGGCGTCTTCTGCTCGTCCATTTCGTGCTTGATTCCAGCAACGCTCCGTTGAGCTTCAGCTTTAACCGCCGAATCCACATCGACTCGAAGAACCAAGTGAGATCCACCTTGAATATCAAGACCCAATACCATACGGCTCTTCGTCGGCCACCAGATTTTGTCGGTGTTGATGAAGTTCGGCGCCGTGCAGATAATTCCGAAGAGCATCACCGCAATGATGATGACCCAGCGAACGCGAAGGCTTGAAATCATGTGCTCACCTCTTTAGTGGTCGTATTGGTCGCCGCCGCAACCGATGTCGCGATTTGGCTCCGCAAAATCTTGATGCGCGTGTTCGGCGCAATTTCAAGAGTCACGAATTGCTCCGTGAGACCTTCGATGCGACCCAATATTCCGCTCGCAGTCACAACTTCGTCTCCACGCTTGAGGCCCGTTACGAAAGACGTATGCGCCTTGGCTTTGTTGTTCTGCGGGCGGATCATGAGAAAGTACATCACTACAAACATCACGATAATCGGGACAAACTGCATGATGGGCGATGGACCTGCGCCGGGCGCGGCCTGGGCATGTGCCGGAAGCGCGATCAATTGCGCCGCGACGACGGCACCTACGAGTGTCAAAACATTCATTGCATGTACTGCATTCATTACGACCGCCTTAGGGGCATCAGACCGAATCATCGGCAACTCCTTCAAACATGAAAGTTCGAAGTAAAAGCTTCCATGAATCTTTCCGATACGCAAGCAATACGCTAGCAATCCAGAGGAGATGCGGGTTTTAGCAGAAACGAACGATTGCCTTTCAAACAGGCAACCCGGCAGAAATTCGAAATTCAATCTGTCGATTCTTACCTGATCTTAAAGGAGATCCGCACGGGAAAAAACAAGAAAGTGAAGGCCGTTAGTGAGCACGGAATTGAGGGCCGATCCCGGATCATGATCAAACTGCAGGAATCGCTTTCGCCTTACTAACGAAACGCGTCAGGCAAAAGTCACGGAACTCGGCCCAGCGGCCCGCGCGAATGGCCTCCCGCGAACGGTCCATCAGCTGAAAGTAGAAATGCAAATTATGAATGGTGTTCAAACGTGAGCTTAAGATCTCGCCGCTTAAAAACAAGTGACGCAAATAGGCGCGCGAGTAAGTTTTGCAGGTGTAGCAATCGCACTCTGGATCAAGCGGGCCCGCGTCTTCGCGGTATTCGGTGCGCTTGATCGACACGCGCCCCTGCCAAGTGAAGAGTGTTCCGTTGCGAGCCGTGCGAGTTGGCATCACGCAATCGAACATGTCGATACCGCTGTCGATGCACATAATGAGGTCAAGCGGAGTGCCAACGCCCATCAAGTAACGCGGTTTATGTTTCGGCAAATGCGGCGCAACTTTTTTAACGAGCGCGTGCATCATCTCGATCGGTTCACCAACCGAAAGACCACCAAGCGCGTAGCCCGGAAGATCCACACTCGTGATTTGCTCGAGACTTTTTAAACGCAGGTCGAGATCAAGCCCGCCCTGTACGATACCAAAAAGCATGCTCTCTTTGCGAGTCATCGCCTCTTTCGAGCGCTTGAGCCAACGGTAGGTCAGCTCCATGCTCGAGATCGCTTGCGCGCGCGGTGCGGGGTACGGGAGGCACTCATCAAATGCCATGATGATGTCCGAGCCGAGATCCATCTGAATCTCAATGCTTTTCTCCGGGCTAATAAAATATTTGCTGCCGTCGAGATGCGAGCGGAATTCCACGCCCTTCTCATTCATTTTGCGAAGCTGCGAGAGCGAGAAAACCTGGAAGCCACCGCTGTCGGTTAAGATAGGGCCTTTCCAATTCATGAACTTATGCAGACCACCGAGCTTTGCAATTGTCTTTTCGCCTGGACGTAAATGCAGATGGTACGTGTTGCCCAAAACCACTTGGCAATTTGATTCAAAAAGCTCCTCGGGCGTCATTGCCTTGACAGTTGCGCGAGTGCCGACTGCCATAAAAACGGGAGTCTGAATCGTGCCGTGCGCCGTCTGGAGTTCGCCCGAGCGTGCTTCGCCCTCTTGCGCGAGAAGTTTAAAGTGCGCAACGGGCACATCAAGCAGAGGTGGATAGTTGGGATCGCCTGGCAAAACGTTCTCGTAATCGAGATATGAGCGCGCAGGCGCTTCGGGCATTTCGCTTTTCGAAGCGCGAGAGGAAGATTCGGCTTTCGGCGATTGACTGGCCCCGTCGGGAGTAAGCTCCGAGAGAGCGACAGTAGAAACTTCAGGTGGATTTGCTTGTGAGTCACTAGCCGCCAGATCGGCCCGTGCATTGTCAGTCGCGAGAGCGGCATGAGAGTTACCAGGCGCGAAAGCGGTCTGGGCGTTTTCAGTCGCGATAGCTTCTTGCAAGTTGTCAGTCGCGAGAGCGGCCGGTAAGTCGTTCAATTGATCCATACTGAGAGATCTCCGTAGCTAAAGAGTCTGAATTTATTTTCGATGGCCCACGCATACGTCTTCTTCACGGTGACGAGCGATGTGAAGGCTGCAACAAGTACGAGGAGTGTTGACTGCGGCTGGTGGAAGTTTGTCAGCAGGCGATCCACCACCAGGAATTTGTAACCAGGACGAATGAACAGATCGGTTGCGCCGTCGAATGCGATCTCACCTTGTGCACTTGCTCGAAGTTTTCCGAGTGCCGCCGACTCGAGCGTGCGCGTGACGGTTGTGCCAAGCGCCCAGACGTGGTGCCCCGAAAGTTTTGCCGCGTTGATCACGTCCCACGCGTGACGCGAAATTTCGGCCGTCTCCGAATGCATGATGTGATCATCAAGATTTTCAACCGTGATTGGCAAAAAGGTTCCGAGGCCAACATGAAGGGTGAGATAAACAATTTCCACTCCACGCGATTTTAGCTTTTGGAGATCCTCATGCGTAAAATGCAAACTCGCCGTCGGCGCAGCTAAGCTCCCCGGTCGGTCGGCCCATGCTGTTTGATACTCATGCACATCGCCTTCACGATTGTGACGTTCACCGCGGGCTTTTTGGATGTAAGGCGGAAGCGGCATTTCGCCATTTTGCTCAAAGAAATTTGCCGTCAGCGGTGAGCTCGCCTCCACCACTTGCGGACGACCGCGACTCACAAGTTTGAGGGTCACTCCGCCTTGCAGAGTTTGAAGGGTGTCATGCTTCCAACGAGAAGAAGGGCAAAGCACCTGCCAGATTTTAGGCTGATCCGTCTGCGTTATCGCACCGTGCGCATCGCACTCACTCAAAAATAGAATCTCAAGCCCTGATTCAGTGAATATTCGACGCTTCAGAACTTTGGTGTCATTCAGAACGAGGACATCTCCACTCCGCATCAGGCTTGCTATATCGCTAATTCCATTGGCGAGCTCCGAGGGCTCACCACTGAGGACTCTCATCACGCGGCTCTTCGGCGCACGCTCGGTTGCGACCAAGCTCTCGGGGTACTCGAAGTCGAGATCCACGACGTTGAGTGGCGCATACGACGAAGTGTGAGTTGGCGCGGCTGAAGACGCGACTGAAAACGCGACTGGCGACGCG
>JAYVND010000581.1:0-3632 GCA_043758635.1 Bdellovibrionales bacterium | reverse complement strand
CCGCTGCTAAGAACCAGGGAATGCCTCATTCAGGTCCAAAGGCGAGAGTCATTATGTATGTGGCTGGCCAGCCGAATAGATGGCCGTCTAAAATTGGGACTTAAATAGGACGAGAGATGGGCGGGATGACAGTAGGAATTACAAGAGCGGAACGATGGAGTCGCAAAGTGATCGACGTTGATTCTAAATAAAACCTCTCCGCTCAGCTGGGAGAGGCTCAAAGCACACAGTTCTCAAACCACAAAGGTCTCAAAGCACACAGTTCTCAAAGGTCTCGAAACCTAGCAATTTTTGCGTATCAATTGATCTCGCAGCGGAGACCAATTCTATAACCGCTTCCTTGATCAAAATTGAAAACCGCAAAAGCATTTTCGTTGTTCACACTTCGAGCGGCCTTAAAATTTTGAAAAACCTCCGATTTCAACACAGGAGGAAGATCCAATTTTATCTCGCCGATCCAGTAAGTCACCATACCTTTGTACGGACTGCGATCGCTGAGAGGTGCTCCTTCCGACTTATCGGCTTGGCCGGCGATGCGGGTGCCTCGGTAAAAAATGCTGACATTTGCATTCTCTAAAGCAGTGTCACCAGTGACATCTGCCGAAGCAACCGGGCGGTTTCCATCATAGCAAATCAATTTGCTTGCAAAAACCGAGTTGCTTGCGAGCGTCAGTGCGATAACGGCAATCATCTTTTTCATAGAAGTCCCTTTTAAAATTTAGTTGTCATTCGAACAATTCAACAATCGAACGAGGGCAACTCGAAGGATCGAATTCGTTGTGACTTTCGGAAAGTGACAATACCATTTACCCGCAAATCCCTATCTGTATTCATTTTCATTTGAATTTTTTTTAAATATTGATTCTTGTATGCCCATGCTGCCACGGCCATGCACCTCGCGCCGGCATCCCACCCGAGCTGGCTATTTTTGGTTTAGGAGATCCCCGAAGCAGTCTCTCAAAAATGCGAATCGATCTATCCTTCGATATATGGCTCAACAGAGCCGTTCTTTCTTCTTTATTAGAAATCTTCGAACTGACTCATCCTGAGATAAGCCTATAGCAAGATCGTAGGCCGACTGCGCTAGCCCGCCTTGACCGACATCTGATAGTAGAGATGCCCTCAATGCCCAGTAGGGCTGATACGAACGACTCAAGTTAGTTGGAATTTCGTCGAGAGCGTTCAATCCCTCTGCGGGGCTTTGTGCCCTCGATAGCGCACTCGCTCTGCTGACAACAGCTCCAATGGTTGGCGCAAATGAAATCAGGCCGTCGTAGAGACTTAAGATCGCATTCCAGTTTTGAATTTTTAAATGAATTCGCGCCGCGTGCGCTGACTGGATAGCCGCCTCAATTTGAAAACGGCCCATCTGCCCGAGTGGAAATGCATCCTGAAGTAGAGCCTCTGCTCGCGAAATTAGATCAAAGTTCCAAAGTTTTGGGTCTTGCTCGTCGAGAGGAATATAGTCACCAATTCTATTTCGTCGCGCGGCCTTCCTCGACTCGCAGAACAAAATAAGCGCTAAGAGGCCTTTCGCTTCGGGCTGATCTGGAAGCAACTGGGTCAGGAGTTCGGCTAAGTAAATTGCCTCTTTATCTAAATCAACCGAAGACGAATCCAGCTGAAAGGACTCATCCCAAGATCTCCCATAAATTGCATAGATCGCTTGCGCAACAAAATCGGTTCTTTCAAACAAATGCTCGTGTTCAGGAATCGCAAAATGTATGCCTGCAAGTTTAATCTTTTGTTTCGCGCGCACCAGTTTTTTTGTCATGGCCTCAGGGGACGTCAAAAATGCAGACGCAATTTGAGACGCCTGAAGACCTAATACTATTTGCAACATGAGGGGCGTGCGCACGCCTTCATCGATCGACGGATGAGCACAAACGAAAAGAAGTTTTAAACGCTCATCTTGAAAAACATCGAGCTCTTGTTGAGACAGCTCATCGCTCAATTGAGATAAGCCGACTTCGATATTTTTAAGACGCAGTTCTCGCCGCTTAATATCAACTAATTTATTTTTCGCGACTTCAAAAATCCAACCCTCGGGGGTTTTCGGAATCTCGCTTCGAGTCCAATGCTCGGCAGCGGACGAAAAGGCTTGCGCAAGAGCATCTTCACAGGCTTCGACGTCTGTAGTTCTAGCGCACAAGCGAGCTAAGAGCTTCCCGTAGGAGGCTCTCATGAGTATATTGATTGCCTCTTCGACTTCGGTTTGAAGGCGCAATTGGATTTTTAACCGTCTGTGGATGGTATGAGCGGCCGAACCTCAACTTGCCCATTTGCCAAAGCTGGCGATTTTGCAGCCCATTCAAGTGCCGCATCAAGATTAGGAACTTCGAGAACAAAAAATCCAGCGAGCTGCTCCTTCGTATCTGCGTAGGGACCGTCTTGAACGTGTTTCTTTCCGTCCTTCATCCGCAAGACAGTTGCTGTACTGGGAGACTGAAGGCCTGCTCCTCCGCGCATCAATCCTGATTCAGCGATCGCCTTCGCGTACGCTCCCCAGGCAGCCCAGTTGGCTTGTCCCTTTTCAGGATCGTTTCTCTCGGCAAACTCTGCATCCCCTTCGTAAAACATAATTGCGTACTGCATATCGCTCCTTTTGCTCGTTCTTCGTGACTACTTGTCTGTTTATCTGTCTGTCTGTCCGATTCATAGACGAACCAACTGCCACATAACGGACAAATCTTTCAATTTTATTTTATCGGCCAGAATCTTCAACAGTTGCCCGCACATGATCGGTTTTTCGTCGATGCAGATCGCGATTGATACGTCGCTCTTCACCGAAGCGGCTCTTCAGCGAATGATGATCCACGTCGCGCCCACGCCCGAATTGTCACCCGGACCACCTATCAGTGCCGTGCTCCCATCTGTGCTCAATGCAACGGCCGTTCCTTGCCGCGAAGCTGCCGTAGCGCCGGTGCCGACGATTTTTGAACCTTGCTGCGTCCAGGTCGAACCGCTTCGCGCGAAAGTCCAGGCCGCGCCGATTCCAGAGTTGTCATTGTATCCACCAATCAATGCGGCGTTGCCGTCCGCACTGAGCGCGACCGAGGCTCCCTGAAAAATCGAACTGCCAATCGCGCCGGATCCCGTAAATTTAGAACCTTGCTGAGTCCAGCTTGTGCCACTTCGCGTGAAGACCCAACTTGCTCCTGCATTTGAATTGTCAGTTATCGCGCCGATCAAGGCCGTGTTTCCATCGGCACTCAGTGCTACTGCGGCACCTTGTCTTGCTGACCCCACTGCACCTGATCCCACAAGTTTTGGGCCCTGTTGACTCCAGATAGTGCCGCTTCGCGTGAAGACCCAACTTGCTCCTGCATTTGAATTGTCGGTCGTGCCTCCGATGAGAGCCGTGTTGCCATCGGCACTTATCGCGACCAGCCCTTGCGACGCGGCCCCTACTGCTCCGGTGCCAATGAGTTTTGATCCTTGTTGAGTCCACGTGGTCCCGCTTCGAGAAAAAATCCACGCAGCACCTGAACTACTATTGTCGCCAACGCCACCAACGATCGCCGTATTTCCATCTGCGCTCAGCGCAACCGAGCTTCCCTGTGACGCAGCAGTTCCGACGGCCCCAGTTCCAACAAGTTTTGTCCCCTGCTGCGACCACGTAGATCCGCTGC
>JAYVND010000580.1:0-3633 GCA_043758635.1 Bdellovibrionales bacterium | reverse complement strand
TTTCGGAGTCGAGCCCGAAAATATGAAGCGATTCCGACAACGAGAATCCGAATTTATAAATATAAATCCTGTCTCAACGTTGAACGGGGGTTTGAGCTCGGGCCAGCCATCAGGCATAATCTCATAGAGTTCGACAATGAGAGCGAGGCCCCTGTGGCGGACGTGATTTATTTTGATACATATGGAATAGAGTTGCGTACGAGTCACGCATCGGCATCGCAAGATTACAATTCGGCGCTCGAAATGATTGTCACGGACAAAGGTGGAGCGGAAGAACTCTTTATGAGGGCCCTCGCGATCGACCCTGAATTTCTGTTAGCAAAAATTTCGCTCGCACGTTTGAAATTCATGAAGGGTCAAGTCAAAGAGACGAGCGAGTCTTTAGCAAGCATTTTGAGTCAGTCTTCGGCTCCTGTGCGACAAGGAACAACTGGAGATTTTTTAACGACGCACGAAGCAAGCTATTTGAATTGCGTTCGGGCGATCGTGACATCCACTCCAATTTTGGCCATCGACGTGATGAAGGCCCATGTGCGAAATTTTCCGAGGGACATTCAAATCGTCATTCAGCTGCTCAATAGTTTGTTTTTTTTTCGGTGGAGAAAATCGTAAAAATCAAATTTCAGTGCTTTTAGATTTGGTGTCTCAAAGCTACGAGGGCGACGTTGGCTTTGCCGCAAGAAAGGCTTTTTTTCTACAAGAAGAAGGGGCGCAGATGCTTGCCGATCAGCTTGCGGAAAACACTTTTCAAGATGATCCACGAAACGGTTTTGCAGCGCACACGCGTGCGCACATTTTGATGTCGAATCTTCGGTATCTGGAAGCGTATGAGTTTCTTTCGGCTTGGTTAAAAATTGCTCATTTGGATACTTATCTATATTCCCATCTCCAGTGGCACCGCGCAATTTGTCTCATACAGATGGGACGCCTTCGAGAGGCGAGCGATCTTTATCGACGCATCAAATCTCGAAAAAGTGGAGCTCCGCTACACCTTGATTTGGCAGATGATGTCGGCTTTCTCTGGCGGATGAAGATTGCGGGGCATGATGCAAATCCATCCTGGCTCACTGAAACTTCTGCCATTTTAAAAAAACTCGAATCCAAAACCACGGCATTCATTTTGATGCATCACCTGCTGGCGCGAGTCGTAGAGGGAGATCCAGAGATCGAGCGATCAATTGCCCGAGTCAAAGATCGCCTTGTTCAAGATGACGAAGCACTGACTCAACTTGTTCAAAAAATCGGGGCGGCGGCATTTGCATTTCAAGAAGGCCGCTACTCCACATCCCTTATTCATTTTGATGAATTTGATCCCCGGCAGATTGAGGGAGTCGGCGGAAGTAATGTCGAGCGCCACTTGATTTTTGAAATCTACGTCGAGTGCTTACTGCGCGCAGATAGGTTCGCGGAGGCACTTCGCTTGCTTGGTACAGAATCTGAGGAATGCTCTGCGACGGTTCGAAATCAACAACGTAGGCGGGCATTTACTGGACTCGGACGGCTCAGTGAAGCCGCAGCCATGGCGCAAAAGATTCGCATTTTTGAAATAGAGCTTTCGCCATTGGAAGTGCCGTCTCTCAAACAGGCCGAAAATTTTTCGGCCTCCGCACGAGCACTTAAAAAGTCAGCCTGAGAATGGTGACATCATCTGCAAACTGAGAGCTTTCATTTGCCTCGGAGATTTTTGTGAGAACATGGGTTTGCCATTCCTCTTCTGTTGCAGACGCGAGGACTTTCGCGAATCTCTTCATGCCGAATTCGCGCTGAGTGGTCGGCACGGTGAACTCAATACAACCATCGGTGTAGCAGAAGAAGCGTTCTCCAGGCTGACATTGAATTTTGATTGTGTCGAACTCGGTAGATTTTGAATCATAGCGTTCAGCAAAAATAAATGCAGATGCGCTGACACTTAATACGGTGGTAACACCATTTGCGAGCAGCGTAGGTGCGGGAGAGCCGCTAGCTGAGTATTCGAGCTCCTGAGTTTCAGAGTTGTAACGACCGACTTGCAAGGCGACGGCATACTCAAGGTTGTAACCGACAAAACTTCGCGCCATTTGAGCCATAAGCTTTCCAGACGACAGGTCACTCATCATCTCGCTTGAAGTTGCGCGCATCACTTCTTGGAAAATTCCTTTTAAAAGATAGGTGACCTGCGCCGAAGCGGTCCCATGACTCGTCACATCGGCGATAAAGAAATAAATCCACGAGCCTTTCTGATGAACATCAAAAAAATCGCCTGAAAGTTCGTCGCAGGGATGATAGAGTGCTTCGATTTTCATGGTCGGAAACTGGAGTTTTGGTCCGGGCATTAGTGAAAGTTGAATCGCTTTTGCGGCTTGCAGCTCTCGTTTGATTTGTGTCTGTTGCTGCCGAATTCGCGTTAGATTTTTTACACGTGCGATGAGTTCTAGCTCCGAAAATGGTTTACTTAAATAATCGTCAGCGCCACCTTCAAGCTCGCCGACTTTGGATTCAATTGAGGACCGCGCTGTGAGTATGACAAATGGAACAGCCGCGAGTCGCTTGTCTTTTTTTACTTCTTTTAAGAACTGCGTTCCGTTCATAACGGGCATCATCAAATCTGACAGAATTAAATCAATAGGGTTGAGAGCTGCGACTTCGAGGCCGTGGAGCCCATTGACGCCAAGAAGGACGTTAAAATCCTTTTTCAAGAGCGAGCTCACAAACTCTCTCAAATCGCGGTTGTCATCGACGTACAAAACTAGCGGCAGCCCGCGACGAAATCCGCTCGCTGCGGCTTTGTTAAATGCGTGAACAGCATCGAGCTCCTCCTGACTGGAGTGCCCTTCGCGCACGTCGGATGCCTCGTGAAATTTGAGCGACGCTTCGTGTTGCTCATGTTCCTCTTTCGACTTACTCTCGATGACAACTGATTTTTCAAAATGGGCAGTACCAATTGGAATCGAGACGAGAAACGTAGATCCTTGGCCGAATTCGCTCACTACATCAATTCTTCCGCCGTGAATTTCGACAATCTGTTTGACGAGCGAAAGACCAATTCCGGTCCCTGCAAATTCACGAGACACACTCCCGTCGGCCTGTTTAAACCGATCGAAAATTGCGGCAACCTGGTCAGATTTAATGCCGATACCGCTATCTTGAATTTCAAGAACGAAATGCCCGCTCCGAATTGAGGTCGAGGTTTTAACGAAACCTTTTTTTGTGAACTTGCAAGCGTTGGAAAGCAGGTTGAAGACAACGTGATCGAATTTTTCTAAATCCAAATAGAGATTTGCATCTTTAAGAGCATCGTTGAGAGAGGTCGGCAATGCGAGACCACGTTTTTCGGCAAGCGAAGTGAATTGCTCGATGCGTTTTTGAATAAACGAATTCACATCGCGGACGTTGGAGACAGTCAATTTCATCTCCCCAGATTCAAACTTAGCGAGATCTAAAATTTGCGTCACGAGTGTCAGGAGTCTGCGCTGACTGCGGATCATGCGCTCGACTTCGGTCAGGGCAGCTTCGGGCATTTCGCCGTACCGACCGCTTGCGAGACCCTCGAGCGGACCCAGCGTTAAAGTGATCGGCGTTCGAAACTCGTGCGAAATATTGGCGAAGAATTCTGTTTTGAGACGATCCGTTTCTTGGAGAGCTCCGACTCGCATG
>JAYVND010000579.1:0-3634 GCA_043758635.1 Bdellovibrionales bacterium | reverse complement strand
GTAAAACCATTCAGTGCTTAGCTTTTCTTGAGGCGCGCCGTGTCCGCAAAAATAAGAGGCCACCGAGCCTTTTGGTTGCGCCAAAATCACTGCTCGAGAATTGGAAATCGGAAGCTGAGAAATTCACGCCTGCAATGAAAGTCTTAATTCACGCGGGATCTAACCGTGAAATTTTAGAGTCAAACTTTAGAAGTTTTGACCTTGTCGTTACGACTTACCAGACCATGCTGAGAGATTTTGACAAACTGCGAGAGTTAAAGTGGGACTGCCTCATTGCGGATGAAGCCCAAGCCATCAAAAATCCAGAATCGCTAATTTCAAAAGCAACGAAGCTTTTGCCGGCACAGTTTCGCTTGGCAATGAGCGGAACTCCAATTGAAAATTCCGTACAAGATTTATTCTCCATTTCAGATTTCGTAAATCCGGGATTCTTAAATGGAAAGCGGCGGAGCGCTCATCTCAAAATCACTGATGACGCGCGGGCCGCACTGTCCGCGGCCTTTAAACCAGTGGTTCTGCGCCGAACAAAAGACCAAGTCTTAAAAGATTTACCAGAAAAAATAGAACAAACAATTTCGGTTGAACTCGAGCCCAAGCAGTTAAAAATTTACAACGAGTTGAAGCGGTACTATCAGACACAACTCGTAAAAGAGGTTCGCGAGATGGGCGTTAAAAAATCACAGATTAAGATCTTAGCCGCGATCACTCGGCTTCGCCAAGCCGCACTCCACCCTGGACTCATCAGTGACAAACACCTAAAGCTCAAGAGTTCAAAGTTTGAGATTGTGCTCGAGATGTTGGTCGAGGTTATTTCTGAGGGGCATCGCGTTCTAATTTTTTCGCAGTTCACGAGCCTACTCGCACTTCTTAAAATTGAACTCACCAAGTGCAAGATCAACTTCTGCTACCTAGACGGCAAGACCACAAAAAGGCAGGAGGCAATTCAAGGATTCAAAACTTCTGATTGCCCAGTTTTTTTGATGAGCCTCAAAGCGGGTGGCGTGGGACTCAATCTTGTAGAGGCAGATTACGTGTTTCTGCTAGACCCATGGTGGAATCCGGCAATTGAAGCTCAAGCCATCGACCGAGTTCATCGGTTGGGACAAAAGAAGTCCGTTCACGCCTACCGCTTCATTGCTAAAAATACAGTCGAAGAAAAAATTCTTGAGCTGCAGAACACCAAGCGGGGACTCTCAACCGAAATCCTCGGGAACCAGTCTGCCTCCCTTCGTAGCCTCTCAATTCAAGACATCGAAAACATCTTTTCGTAGTGGCGCGAGTAACGAGAATCCTGCTGAATGCCACTTTATTTAGATCTAAGCTGAAAAAGTAAACTATTCGTTACTTATTAATACTTATTTTGGGCGCTGTGTTAATCTTTTGCGATGGAAATGGATCATGCTCTGGCATTAAATGCCCTTCAGCTTTTAGACGAAAAACTAAGCGAACAGGGCATGGGAGCAGTTGACCTTGTGGTGGGCGGCGGCGCTTCGATGATCTTGGAGTATGGGTACCCAGGCACGACTCTGGTTCTCGATGCGGTTCCTCAGACGACAGATTTGAACGATCTTCGAGAAAGCATGGAGCAGGTCGCCCGAGAGCTCGGGCTTAACGGCGATTGGCTCAATCCTTACTTTAGTGCTTTTACCGTCTATCTTCCAAAAGATGCGCCTTTGCGCATGCGGCTGATCTTAGAGGGGAAGTGTCTTCGAGTCCGAACGCTTGGTCCTGAAGACATTCTGACGATGAAGCTGATGGCAGGCAGACCAAAGGATTTCGGTCACATCAAGCATCTTTTAAAATTAAATCTCGATCTTCAAATCACCGAACGCTCGCTCGAGTCAATCCGGGCGGTTTACCCATCAGAAGCCAAAAGAGCACTCGATCGCCTCGATGATTTTTTGGGGGATTAAAGTGAGGTCACTCTCTGAGCTCCCGATGGGAAATCTTTATCACTCGGTCCAAATGCTTCCGCTGTCTGTTTCGGAGAGAGACCTGGTTTCATGCCTGTGTCGTTCACGCCTCGATCCAAGACTGCTTGAGGTGCTGACTGAACACGTGCGAGATTTTTGGTGGACGAAAGATCCTGAAATTCTGAATCGTGCGGCGAAGCGAAGCGCTCATCCATTTATGATCAAAGTCGCCGTTAACTTTGTGTGCCAACTTTGCGAAAACGATGAGGCGACCGCTCAAGATTTTCATCAGTGGATGGTGCAAGCGCTTCGGGGAATAGCGAACCCGGCGCCGCAATTTTTATTCGTTGGTGTCGTTCCACTTTTTTCGAAGAGTGCGCAGATCGAAATCGATAACTGCCAGCCAATCTTGAAGAAACTGAATTTAGTGAGTTCGGTTATTCCGTTCAATAAGCAAATGCCTGGGCGTATTAAGCCTCGCGGATTTGCCGATCGCAGAATTGGAAATACCGATGAGCTAAAGCTCAAATATGTGAGCTTGCTCAAAGATTACAAAGCACAAAATCTTCTCTCAAACGCTGAGATGATAAATCGTTCTGGGATCAATCGAGTTTTCTTGTCGCGACTTTTGAACAACAAATTCGAGAAAATTTCTGTCGAGTATCTAGAGTCGAAAGTGAAAGCGCTCGGACTCAACATCGAGTGATGGTCACTTGTGCTGATAGGACCTGCGAGGCCACGTCTGTCTCGAAGCAGACCGCATCGACTGCCATTTGCGGTGGCCGAAGCTCTTTAGAAGGTGTTCGTGTCGCGCCCCCGAAACTGGGGACACCGGGAGAAGCTCTTGTCAGAGCATTGCACCTGTGATCAATTTAGCAGGTGAGATTTAAGACACCTTATAAAAATCTTGGCTGTTTAGTCTTAGCGATGTGCTTCTCACCGGGCGCTCACGCGAATGAGCAAAACGCTCTAGAAAATTCACCGCCGCCGATATTGTCATCGGCTTCGTCAACTTCGCTGCCTCCCTCAGCAGATCCATCACCGCCGCCGACATCACAGTCTCCCGCGCGACCTGTGCCGCGATCTGCCTCGCCCCGGCCCCCGAAAACATCACCCAGCCTCGTGGGCTGGACAAATACTTTTGTACCCGGCGCGGGGGAGGCGATCCTTGGACATTATTCTGTTGCGGGTGCGGAATTCGTGTTTGAGGTCGGCACGTTCCTCGTTGGCTATCATCTCTCGGCAAAGGTTCCGTTGACGCTTGACGGAGTTCCGGAATCGATCCCCAGTCCACACATCGGAACTTTTCCTGGTCGAAACACCTCGCAGTGCACGCGTCGAAATTCGCGCGGGGTGTGTATACGAACGGGTTCGCTGGCTCCCGGACAACTCCCGGGCGTGACTCACCAGACGAACATTACGAAAGCACTCGAGGCCGATTTCTTTCAAGAAATTGGAATCCAAACTCATTTCGTCGATGTGTTTGATGCTTACCGAAAAGCGGGAGCGCGCGGGTATGTGGACAGGAGCCCAATCTCAGAGCTCTTTATGGCACCGTTTGACAGTGCAAACCTCACGGACCCTTATGTGTACGGAGCCCTGCTCGTCTCACTAGGATTTCATGCCTACTCTTATCAAAACGAAACTGTGCTCCCGACGGCCCCTCTCGATGCGGCATCGAACACTGGCTATGGTGCCGTTTACGGAGTGGTCTACCCAAC
>JAYVND010000578.1:0-3640 GCA_043758635.1 Bdellovibrionales bacterium | reverse complement strand
AACGTGCCAACGTCATTCAGTCTCAAGTCGTGACCGATGCCTGCCAAAAAGGTTACGTCGAAATTCCAGTTGATGCGACTCTCGCACCAAACGCATTCATCTCGGTCTACGCAATCACCGGTCGCGCACCAACGGCGAGCCTCAAGCTTGGCGAAAAAGATTTGGGTCGCCCCACTTACCGCCTTGGGTTTGCGAACATGAAAGTTGACTGGAGCCGCTTTAAATCAAACGTCACGGTCCAGACAGACAAACAAAAATACGGTCCCGGCGAAACAGTCAATGTCGCTGTTCAGGTTCAGGCGCTTGAAGGCAAACTCCAAGGAGGAACGGTTACGCTCGTGGCGATCGAAGAGAAAATTCTCGAGCTCAAAGCGAACAACACTTACAATTTGCTCGACGCTTTGATGGAGCTCCGCGGACACGGCGTTCAGACTGTCACTCCGCTTGAGAAAATTGAAACTGTCACTGCCAATAATATCGATCTTCCAGGCGACGGTTCTCGCAAGGGTGGAGATGAAGGCGGAGACGGCGGAACTAAGAGCGAATTCCAGCGCAAGCTCTTCAACGCCCTTGTTTCATTCCAGGCCGATATCCCAGTTGTGAATGGTGTGGCGCAAGCTTCATTTAAAGCCAACGACAGCCTCACACGCTTTAAGATCTTCGCGATCGCAAATGATGCGAGCAACAAGTTTGGTACCGGCACCGCCGAGTACTTGAGTGAAAAAGACACGCAGTCGTTCTCGAACATTCCGAGCGTTGGCCACACCGGTGACGGCTTTCCGGTTCGTGTGACGGTTCAAAACAACGGAGTTAAAAAACAGAACTTCCGCACTGACGTAACGATGACACTCAAAGATCGCAACGGAAACGTGATTGGCACGAAGCATCTTTCGAACCAAACTTCGATTGATTCGGCGACATCGCAAGCCATCGAAGCCGGCCAAGTGACGATCGACGCTGACGTCGCATCGATCGAATATGCGATCTCGATCTTTGATGAAAACGGCAAACTCGTCGACTCGCAAGCTCCTGCTCCGCAGGTGATCCTGGCCGCGGTTCCGCTCGCGATACATGACTCATTCTTGATGCAGACGGCGAATGGTGCGCTTGACCAACTGGTGAATAAAGAAACAGATGCACTCCCAGGCCAGGGTGAGATCCGCGTGACCGTTGCAAAAAGCCTGGTGACAACGACGCTTGCACAGATTCAAACACGCATGGCAAACGATGCGTTCGCCGACTTCTTTATTGAATCACAGTTCGAAAAGGCTTTGATCACGAGCTCACAAGCTCATCCCGAAAAATTGAAATCAGTCCTCCAGACAATGGCAGGGTACACTGATAAAAATGGCTTTTTAATGTACTCTTTGAAGAGCGGTCGCGGAAGCCTCGACTTCACCGCAAATGTTTTGAATCTTCTCGCGATGGAGCCGTGGACGCGACAAGTGATGCCAGCAGCTCTTTCCGCAAAACTTCAAAACGCAGTGAAAGTGGTCCTCTCGAAATCAGTGGATCCGAGTTATGTCGGCTTTCAGCCGACCGCAACCGACTGGATGCGCGCTCAAGCCGTGATGGCTCGCGCCGCATTTGCCTTCGACGACCTCTCGCTTCAAGCGCAAGCCAAAACTTTGGCTTTGAAATTCGAGGCCGCACTCACGGCAAATCCAAATGCCTTTGGAACTCCGATCGCTAAATGGTCGAATTCAGAACTGCTTAGCTTTTGGTGGATGAACATCACGGCAGATCCGGTAACTGCCGCAAATTCGGTGATCTACACTGAACTCGTGAGCGCGGCTCGTTTGAGTCACGCAGGGAACGCAGCGACCCTCAAAGGTCACCCGTTCTATGCGAACTACTACTCGGACCAAACCCTTGAAACGTCGGCCTTGCTCTCAGGTGTTGCAACGCTCAAAGGTGATGCCGATGTGGCGCGCACTTTGGCAGCTGGGCTTGTGAGCTCGAGCAAAGATGCATGGTTCAACAACCAAACTATGGTGAACGTCGCTGAGAGCATGAAAGCTTTTGGTCGAGCATTTGAATCAGCGGCAGTTCTTGGACACGCAACGATCACGGTTCCTGAGTCTCACGGCACGGCAAACGTTGAGTGGGCTTCGGCTTCGAACGGCGCATTGAAAACGCCATGGGTGGACGCAACTGCTCATGTTCAAGTGGCGCAACTTGGTCAAGGCCAGCCCTGGGTTTCGATCCAGGCCCTCAGCGCAGTCCCTTTAAAAGCAGCGCGCAGCCAAGGGGTCGAAGTGACAAAAGCAACCCGCAATCTCACGAGCGACAATGGCTATCACACTGGTGACGTGATCGAAGTGACTCTCACGCTGACAAGCGATGCGAATCAAAACCATGTCGCTCTCCAAGATCCAATCCCGGCGGGAAGCAACATCTTAGCCGAAGCTGCAGGAGATTTCACTTCGGGTGAGAAAAGCTACTCGGGCTACAAGTTCTATTTCCAATCGATTTCGGCTGGAAGCTCAGTTGTAAAGTTTCAGTACCAGCTGAACAACCCAGGTTCGTTCCATCTGCCTCCGACTCGAGCAGAAGGCTTGATGCTTCCGAGCGTATTTGGCGAAACTCCGAATGCGACTATGACGATTCAATAAATCGACGATCTGGCGAACTGTTTCAATTTTTAAAAGGAGCGACGATTTACGCCGCTCCTTTCTTGAACCTGATTATTTGAACCCGATTATTTGAACCAGTGATCTTAAGAGATCCGAATGGCAGAAGCTATGTTGATAGAGAAATTAAAGACCACTTTCGCAGATCGCTGTAGAAAGAATCCCAGCTACTCCCTCCGTGCGCTTTCGCGCTCGATCGGAATGGATTCTTCGACGGTGTCGGCGCTTTTAAGTGGAAAGCGACCGCTGACATTGAAGACGGCGAAAAAAATCATCGAAGGCTTGCAAATCACCAACCCGGTCGAAGTGCAGTCGCTCCTCGTTGAAACTTTTGCCAATGAAGAAGTGAATCCGAATGTTGATTACCGCGAACTCGAAATGGAAATCGCGGAGATGATGAGCACTTGGGAGCACCACGCAATTTTAGTCGTTCTTGAACTCCGAGACCTTGATGCTCGCGACCGCGTGATTGCCGATCGTCTCAATATTCCAATGGGAATTGCGAGCGATTGCCTCGCTCGACTCGAGAAGCTTGGTATGGTGATCAAGGGCCGCAAAGGCTGGGAGCTTGTGAAGAATAACAATGCAACACCTCAACAGGTGCCAAGCGCTGCTCTCCGCCAGGCCCATCGCCAAAAAATCGCAAAGGCTCTCGAATCACTCGATAACGATCCTATTGAAACTCGCGACATCAGTGCGATCACGATGGCGGTTTCTAAGCGGAAACTGCCTGAGGCGCGCAAAATGATCACCGAATTCCGTCGCAAACTTTCGACCTATCTTGAAGATGGCAAAAAAGATGCGGTCTACAATTTAAACATTCAATTGTTCCCGCTCTCAAAGGAGAAAACCACGTGAGGCCATTTATCAGTCTCCTCGTTGCATTGCTTTTCGTGTGGAGTGGCTCTGCACTCGCGAAAGGATTTGATGCTGGAAATGCTGGCGACATTTATGCCGCCGAATTTATTTTGAGCGCGCGCGACGTTGCCCAACGTCTTGACCGACTC
>JAYVND010000577.1:0-3655 GCA_043758635.1 Bdellovibrionales bacterium | reverse complement strand
GTGCTCGCGCTTGCGGGAGTTTGAACTTTTGCAACATTGGTGGCAAAAAGATTTTGCTGAGTAGGTATCAAAACGGTTGTTCCTTTTGCCTCAGCGCTCGAGAGTCCGAGTGAATTTCCGTTGCCGCTGCTTGAACCAGCCGAGAAGCCATTGCAGGCACTTAGCGAGACTGCAACTCCGATCGCTATGAACAATTGGGTTGCGGCTCGTAGAGTGAAACGCGGATAAATTGCAATGCTAGAGTTTGATGCTGATGATCGATTTAAGAAATGCTGCATATGTAGATTCCCCATATCAATTCACCACGACTGATTCGATACAGGCTGGTGTTGCCGAAATTCTCTCGAACGTTTTTCGAAGGTTATAGGAATTTGATTCAAGGATTGTGGCCTCTGGAGCAATCACGCTTGATTGTTCATCGAACGTTGGATCGCGTCCGCAAACAGAATTGAACGCTCTCTTCACCATGCAGCGGCTGAATCCCTGACTCGCCGCGATCATCGTTCCGAAAGAATGAACACCTTTTCCAGAAGTCGGTCCACGCCAGCCGAAGAGAGTCGCATTGTTTCCGACCGTCGCGAGATTGTCCCAACTGTCGTCAACCGTGATATGACCATTAGGATATACGTTGCTATTGCGAGTGTATTTTTCGACAACAGAACGGATTTGACCGTTTCCTCTTGCGTCGTAATATGTTGGCCAATGATTGGTTTCAACTAAAACGTCATTGTACGCAAATGCTCCGCGCATTCCATCTAGAATTCCGTGGCAAGCTTTGCAAGTGGTCTCGTAAACAACATGGTCTCCGCCTGGGAAACGATCGACGTCGGGCCCGACGTAGGTGTCATCGCCCCCACCGCTGACGAGACCATTGTCTGCGTAATCGGCAGGGTCCGCACATTCAAAATTGTGAAAAACGTACTGCACCATGCGGCGATTGGTTCCGGCGATCGCCTCGTCCACGAGGAAGGCTTCAGTCGTGATCAGACCGGCTGGTTCTGGGTTCGGATAAATCGAGTCGACGGAACCGTGGTTGAAATCACCCTGGCTCTGAGTCCCGAAGCTTTGCTGATTGCGCTTAACGAGTGCGGAACTTAAGTCAAAGAGATGATCAATGCCGGTGATCGACACGTAGTGGTTGCCACCTAGATCACCGTTTACATCTTGAGCGCTTTGATAGAGCGAAGAAAGGCTCCCAGGGCTGTCAGGGTTCGTGGTTGTGACGCCAAGACTTGCTGGAATTTTCGATGGATCGATTCGGTAGTAGTAGTTAGCAGTTGTGAAATCTGTGACCGGAGTGTTGTCACGGATGATCCCCATGCACGTTGCCGTGAAGTCGTTCAGAGGAGCGTCTGCTGAAAGAGTTCTTGACGACATTTGCGAGCAAAAACTACGCACGGTGAGATTAATAAAGTCTGGGTCGGCCGAAGCCACTTGTGCAGCTCCAACAGAGTTGCCTGAATTCAAGAGGGATTGCATTTGAGCAAGTTGAGCTGGAGAAGGCGGCTTACCAGCCAATCGCATAAACATTGTCGCGGCTCGATCGTTGTTGATGCTTTCTGCATTTTGGTAAAACGGAATCAACACGCCAGTGAAAGTTATCACCGCCGTGAGTGTTCTGTTTTTAAATGAGCCTAGTTTTTTCATCAGTACCCCTCGCCTCGTGGTGACGAATAGTCATCGTCTCGGTGAGACGGGTGCCACGCGCCTCATAAAGACTTATCGGGGTAACTCCAAATATTTGGAGGGGGGAAGTTGAATTCTTAACGATCATCCCTCAATTCTATCAAATCAGTCGGGGATTCAATAAGATGCGCGGGATGAGTTCTGCTCTCGTTTCTAGATAGGGATCGATTATTAGCATTATGCGAGTCAAAATGAGACAATGTCGCAAACAAATAAATTGAACTTATTCATTTGTGTCGAAACTTTAAACGACTCGAGCTAGTGCTCTGGCTCTGGCTCTGGCTCTGGCTCTGGCTCGCGCTCGCGCTCGCGCTCGCGTTCGCGTTCGCGTTCGCGCTCGCGTTTGAGTGGCTCGAACATCAGTGTGATATCGGCCAAGTGCTTTGAAGCTGCCCCAGCCAGCTGATCGAGCGAGTGGTACCATCTGCGGAAGTAGAAACTGAGAAGTTGCAGCTGCTCCCATCAGTGTCAGTGTAATTGCCGTCGACCATAAACGAGAAGCGTGTGTTGAATCCATTTGCACTGTCAGAGACAGATGCCAAGAGATCGCCGTTTGCCAAGCGCAATAGAACTTCTTTGTTCGATACGGTATTCCCGCACGGCATGATTGCATCAACGGCGCTGTACGCTGGAGACTGAGCATTCAGACCATTTGTTCCATTCGTGCCGTCAGTACCATTTGTACCATTGGCACCATTCGTACCGTTGCAAATTGTCGTCGATTGTTGCTGCGGATCGCGGTCGCTGTAGATTCCGGAATCTGAGACGTCGAGGGCCATCAAAATTGTTGTCCCGCCGGTCGGACAGCTGACGGTGTCGGCTTGGAGCATTTTCGACACGATCCCGTGTCCATTGCTGCCGGCTGTGCCGGTTAAGCCTGTTGCACCATTTGAGCCTGCGGCTCCAGTTTTGCCATCACAAACGATCTGTGATTGGCTTATTTCAGAAGCATCAAGAATCAAATTCGCGTTGGCATCCCGACCCGCGCTGACCTGAAGACCTGCGCCGGAGGCGCAGATCGCCGAGCCAACGGTCACGCGGTTAAGACCCACGACCGTTGTCAAACCGACCGCGCCGCTTGCGCCGTTGCATATCGCCTGTGTGGAAACAACTGAATCTGTTCCATCAAGCATACCATTTCGATTGGAGTCGAAGTAGACGGCATAAACACTGCCTCCAGCCGCACACTGTGCTGCAGTTGCTGGAAAGACCGCTATCGAATTGCCGCTCGCAATTGCAAGACCAGTCGTTGTGTCAGATGTACCACCGCCAGAGTGATGGTGCCCGCAACCTATAAGTGCAGCGGTGCTGAGAAGCGCACTGACGGTTAAGACTCCGCGTTTGAATGAGGGCGTTTTCAGCATCGATGTCTTTTTGGTTCTCTTGTTGCCGGTTGAGCTCATCATTTGCATTCCTTTAAAAAAATTTTGTCATTTTAGAACTTCGATTTAAGTTTCGAATCTACACTTGATAACGATGTGTTTTCAGACACGATGCAATCAGCGCTTGAATCCGTTCCAACGCTTCGTTAAAGATGATTGCAAGGAGTTCGCCACAATTGCCATACTTTGAATATGTCTTGCGGACAGTCCCAATCTGAGAATCAGACAGTGAAATCAGCGTTGACCGGGACTCATCGTATCAAACTGATATAGTTTACATTGATCTCGTTTCGGAGCGTTGAGATAAAACTGTAAAGAGTCTAGTCAAGTTGCAGCAAATTTATGCGCAACTCGCCTTGCGTGCGCAGCGTGGCAGCATCAGGTGGCCTGCAGCAGAGCAGTGCCAGCAGCTAATTTGTTTTAGAACTTCCAGATGAGGAGCGGAGTGGTGGCAATTTGCATTTGGCTGATCTCACTTGTGTCGGTCGCTGGCGTGCTTTTTCGTCCTCGCCAAAGTTCCGAGTGGGTATGGGCCTCCGGAGGGGCATGCTTACTGGTCGCGACAACCCTGATATCATCGGCACGCG
>JAYVND010000576.1:0-3664 GCA_043758635.1 Bdellovibrionales bacterium | reverse complement strand
GTCGATCGATGTCGTCAGTTACACTGACGCCATTGGATTTGGTAAACTATGCCCGCAGTGATATCTGCTGAATCCACCGAGGCTAGCGCTTGTTCGCGGCCTGCATTCGTCTGCACGAGAAGACTCGTATTGACCCGAAGGTTCGTGTCCGCGCCGCACGGGCTCCAAACAACCTGCTCTGCCGTGAGCTGACTCGTCAAATTGTAAGTGTCGCTCGAGGGACCTAAAAAGGTTTTCGTTTGCTTGGGGCCCTGGCTTCCCGCAAAGAAATACTCTACGTTGAACTGGCCTCGCCCGCCACGAGGAATGGATGCAAATCCGCGATAATCGACCTGGAAAACCGCGACACTGTACCCGTGCGGAACGTGCACTGGTATCGCGAGATTGCAGGCTTTGCGATCCATCGAACGATTCGACGAAGCACCTGCTTCGACCGTGTACTGATCAAACAAAACCGATAGAGTTTTTGAGTCTGGGCTGAGAGCTGCGCTTGCAGAACCTGCAGGGCAGCCTGCACCTCCATAAGCTGGTGTACCAAGCTGAATATCGGCGGCCATCGCCACTCCCGAAGCCACAAGAATTGCCAAACCCATTAATGTTTTCGATGCTGCAACTTTCATCGGTCCCCCTTTTTGAACCGCAGAAGAAAGTAATCTTCCGGCGGCTTGAGAGATTAAGAATGCAAACCTGAGACCACAATAAAAAGCCAAAGTGGCTCTAGCTTCGAAATTGTAATTTGAGAAACTTTACCGCAAGCGCATTTGACAGGTTCAGCGGAATAAATTGTTACACAATCTGTGCTTCGCGTCCATTTGGCACATACGCAGAGGCAGGTCAGCCAGCCCTTGCGAGTGATTTCGCTTCGATCTTTGCAATCCAAAGTTTGAGAACCCGATCGAGATCATCAGCGATGATTGGCTTTGCTAAAAAATCATTCATGCCTGAGGCGAAGCATTGACGGCTGTCATTTTCGCTCGCGTTCGCAGTGAGCGCGATAATAATGATGTCCCGATCAGTCGGATTCGCGCTGACTCGAATCTGTCTGGTCGCTTCAAAACCATCCATCTCCGGCATTTGACAATCCATTAAAATAATATCGAACGATGCATTATGCAGCATATCGAGAACTTCCAATCCATTTGCGGCAAAGGCCGCCGTGTGCCCAAGTTTCGTTAAAATTGAGCGCGCGACAATTTGGTTAATCGAGTTGTCATCAGCCACTAGAATGCGGCACTTTGTTTTAATTGCTGATTTACCTGCAGATTTATTTGCAGATTTACGTGGTGAATTATCTAGTGATTTACTTTGCGCCTCGCCTAATTGAGCGTTGGTTCTATTTGCCGCCAAGTTCGACATTGCCGCTCCAGTGAGTGAAGTGAAAGCATTTCGAGGATCCTTATTCTGAGTTCCACTCGCATCAACCGTGCTTAGCAACTGTCCGTTTGCGATCGACGAGATTTTTCTATTTTCAGCATTACCGCCGGAAACTCTGATTTCTGCCATTGACGTGCGCACCTGTCGATTGAGACGAGCCTTCGCAGTGCTCACCTCGTTAACGATCCCAACTTCATTCTTTTGCCAAAGAAGTGATGCGAGGAGCCCTTCTCTCTTGATTGGCTTACTCAAGATTAAATCAATTTTTGTTTCTTTCAGCATTGCTTCGTCGATCTTTTTCCCGAACGACGTCACAACGATATGAGTCGGCTCAATCTCCCCTTGAACGGCGTCGTCCGTAGGTGGTGAAGACCGAAACTTTTCCAATTTGAGCAGCTCGGCCGCGCGGAGCGGTTCGCGCATCGAATCGCCAAAAAACACGTAATTATAAATTTCAGATGCAAAATCTGAATCTGGCGTGGCGTCGACCTGTCGGACACCGAGTTCGCGAAGATAGAGCCCTAAGGTCTCGCGAACACTTGCGTCGTCGTCGATCACGAGTGCAGACTTACCTTTAAGTTCACGAATTGCATTCAGCAACCCCCGATCAACGACTTGAGATTCTGAGACTCGCATCAGCGGGATTTCGAACCAGAACGTCGAGCCGACATCTTTCATTCCGTCCACTCCTATCTTTCCACCCATCAGACTCACCAGGCGACTCGAGATCGAGAGACCGAGACCAGTGCCGCCAAATCTCTTTGAGATGGTTGAATCGGCCTGCACGAAAGGTTGAAAAAGCTTTTTAGCGAGCTCTGCAGAAACCCCAATTCCAGAGTCTCGAATTTCGAAACGGACCCACTGCGGCGCTCGATCCGCCTCTGATGCTAAAGGGAAAACAGACACAAGCACGCCGCCTTCCTGCGTAAACTTAATCGAATTGCTGATCAAATTAAGCAAAATTTGCGAGATTCGACCAGCATCACCAAAGTGTTCTCCAATGAGGTCGTGCGAGATGAATGTCGAGAGAGTGATATGCTTTTGTTGAGCTTTTGCGATAAGAAGATCCGCTTGTGTTTCAACTAGAGCGGCAATATGAAATGGCGATGATTCAAGGTCCATTTTTCCAGCTTCGATCTTTGAAAAATCCAAAATATCGTTGATCAGACGCAAGAGTGTGCTTCCAGACTGGTGGATGACGGATGCATAACTGAGCTGGGTCGTCTCTAGACCCGAATCCAAAAGTAGCGATGCCATTCCAATCACACCGTTGAGAGGTGTGCGAATCTCATGGCTCATACTCGCGAGAAATGCCGATTTGGCAGTCGTCGCGGCTTCGGCCTCACTCAAGGCGAGCTCAAGTTTCTTACGATTTCGAACGACGGCAGTGACATCATTCAAAGTCGTTACGACGTTTTTGGGCACGCCATCCAATTGATCGACTTGACCAATCACCCGGATCCACCTTTCCTCACCGAGGTGGCGGTTGTAGATCCGCAATTCAGACTCGAAACCTGGTGTCTTTTCACGTGTGTGCTGATCCATTGCCTCGGCCAGCGATTTGAAATCGTCGGGGTGAATTAAACTGGCGACCGCTTCGTAATCCAGCTTTTCATCTGGGCCAAAACCGAAAATTTCTTTTCCACGCTTATCAACAAATTGAATCTGTTTGGTCTGAGCATCGCGCTCCCAGATTCCTGAACCTGTCGCGTTGATAACTCGCTCAAGCCGGCCGATCGTTGTTTGCAACTTCGCTTCAATGCGTTTTTTCTCAGTCATATCTGTCGCGACACAGACATATCCATCGAGTTCATTTTCAGCAGATAGGAGAGGCGTGATCGACAGACGAACCGGCAATGCGGTGCCGTCTTTTCGTACGTAAGAGCATTCAAACTCATGGCTGAACCCCAGTGCGTGCGCTTTTGCGATGAAGGCTCCGAACCCGCCCTGCGTTTCGGCTTGCGGGTTGAGATTGAATTCGCTCATGATCGACAGAGCTTCACCAATATCGTGGAACCGCCCGGGCGAAAAGCTGCCAACGAGTTCATTCGCTTGATACTGCAGCATTCGTTCTGCCGTTTTATTGAACGTTTGAATAATGCCGTTGGCGTCGGTAGAAATGATTGAATAGTCTGCGCCATTCAAAATTGCATTTCGCCATTCGGTGTAAACGCGATTGAGATTCTGCTCGCGCGCAAAAACGTGTGCTATGCCAGCGACGATAAATGCAATTAAGATTCCACCGATCAGAACTTCATCAGGAGCTGCTGATTTGTTCTTCGCAAAAAAT
>JAYVND010000575.1:0-11279 GCA_043758635.1 Bdellovibrionales bacterium | reverse complement strand
GAAATGGCCGTAGAAGGTGCACAGTTGATCGTTCGCCACGGTTCGACTGTTTTGATGGTTCGTTTGATAGAAGGCAAATATCCAAATTACCAACAGCTTATTCCACAGAACTTGCCTAATCAGGCGATGGTTCATCGTGAGACTTTGCTCGCTTCGCTTAAGCGCGTTTCTCTTTTGTCGAATCAAAAATACAAAGGCGTGACGCTTGCTTTAACGAACGGAAAAATGGAGATCACTTCAAACAATCCCGAATTAGGCGATGCGAAAGAAGAAATTGAAATCCGGTACAAGGGCGCCGATGTAAAAATCGGATTCAATGCTCGTTACATGCTCGATGTGTTAAACAGCTTTGACGACAGCGAAGTTGATATCGAATTGAACGATCAACTTTCGCCTGGTCTCATGCGTCCCCACAATGACGTCAGCTACACTTGCGTCGTCATGCCGATGAGAATCTAATTTCTCAATGCGAGTCGAGCGACTGCAGCTTTTTGAATATCGAAATTTCGAATTGCTGCAGTTAAAGCTCAGCCCACGCCTTAATTTTTTTCTCGGCGAAAACGGTCAAGGCAAGACCAACTTTCTTGAAGCGGTTTACTTGATCGGTCGCGGAAATACCTTCCGTCCCACAGAATCGAAAAGTCTAATTCGTGGCGGAACGCTTCGGTCCAAGATCGCAGCGAAGATGCGTGAATCGGAATTTGACTATTCAGTCGAAATAACACTCGAAGCCGGAAAACGTTCGGCAGTAGTGAACGGTAGAAAAGTCAGCTCTGCATTTCTGATACGGACGTTTCCCACAGTTTTATTCAGTCCCGAATCTCTATCCGCCATCAAAGATGGACCGGATCAGCGAAGGCTCCTTCTTGACGAAATACTGCTGACCCATTCGCCACAGAATGCTCGCCTCATCTCTGACTACTCAAAATCTATGCGCTCTCGAAATCGGGTGTTGAAAAACCTGAGTCAAAACGATTTTGGTTCTCGCGGTTCGCGGGCAGAGCTGGAGCTCACACTTGAGAGTCTTACGAAGATCCACCTCTTGACGGCAACCCACCTCACAACTGCCCGGATTGAGGCATTGAACGCGCTAGAACCACATCTCGCGGATGCGATGGCATTCATTTCAGAGAAAACGGCTGGGGATATTCATGTGGAGTACCTAATCTCCGATCAACCGGCGCGCAAATGGAGTGGTTCGCAAATCTTTGATGCACTACAGAAACGAGCGCTCGAACTGCAAGCCCAGGAGAAAAATTACGGCTCGAGTTTAGTTGGTCCTCACAAGCATGATGTGAAGTTCTTATTCAACGGAAATGACTCAAGATTTTACTGCTCACAAGGACAACAAAGAGCCTTGATATTGTCTTTAAAAATCGCTCAAATAGTGTATCATCACAGGGTTCATCAAACCTATCCCGTGCTCCTCTTAGACGATGTATTGTCTGAGTTGGATCTAAAAAAACGGGCGAATCTGATGAAGTTTCTGGAAGAGATTTCGGCGCAGATTTTGATCACCTCCACGGATCTCACGTGGTCGGATCATTTCAGCTCTGATCTAAACTCCATTTTTAAGGTGGAGCGCGGTCAGGTGTCGCAAGTATCTCAGGCTTCGCAGTTAATTTGATCTCGTCGTCTTCGGGCTTCGACTTTTAGTTTACTTCGCGGGTTTTCAGAGAGTGATTTTAAACGTCAACCCAGCGAACCGCGGCCGGCATGATGCGGCCCAACCCTGAGGTATTTGAGTGTCAGAAAATACGCCTAGTCATTCGTCCGATGTTTCAACAGCTGAAACTGCAGTTGCGGCAACTCCCGAAAAAACCGTTCTTGAAATAACAACGGCTAACACCGCAGTCACCCAGGATTATGGTGCTGATTCCATTCAGGTTCTCGAAGGACTTGAAGCTGTCCGGAAGCGTCCTGGCATGTACATCGGCGATACGGGTGTCCGTGGTTACCACCACTTAGTTTATGAAGTTGTTGATAACTCGGTGGATGAAGCGCTTGCGGGATACTGCAAACAAATTCAGATTACAATTCATGCTGATGAATCGCTCTCCGTCGAAGATAACGGTCGAGGAATTCCGGTTCTGAGCCATAAGAATGGTCTCTCAGCGCTCGAAGTCGTTATGACCGTACTTCATGCCGGCGGAAAATTCGACGGTGGATCTTACAAAGTATCGGGCGGTCTCCACGGTGTGGGTGCCTCGGTCGTGAATGCATTGTCCTCGCGATGCGTGGTTGAAGTGCGTCGTGACGGTTTCTTATGGAAGCAAACTTACGAGCGTGGAAAACCAGAAGGTGGCGTTGAAAAGCTAGGACCCACGGATCGCACGGGCACGCGTACGACATTTAAACCAGATTTGCAGATCTTCAAGGGTGAGGAGATCACCTTTAATTTTGCGACTCTCGCCAATCGCTTTCGTGAGCTCGCGTTTTTAAACGCAGGTCTTTACATCAGTTTGACGGATGAGCGTTTCAGCAAAAAACAAGAATTCCAATTCTCAACGGGCCTTAAAGAATTCGTCGCGTTTATGAACGAATCGAAAAAACCTTTGCATCCCGAAGTACTTCATTTCAAGGGAACGAAAGACGATGTTGAAGTCGAAGTCGCTTTGCAGTGGAACGATTCTTACAGTGAATCTATTTACTCTTACTGCAACAATATCAATACCGCCGAAGGCGGCACTCACTTAGTTGGTTTTCGCGGAGCACTCACGAGAACGGCCAACTCCTACGCAACTGAAAAAGGCTTACTCAAGGACTTGAAAGAGAATCTGGAAGGTGAAGATATTCGCGAAGGTTTGGCCGCAGTCATCTCAGTGAAAGTTCGCGAGCCACAATTTGAGGGGCAGACAAAACAAAAACTTGGCAACACCGAAGTGAAGGGTATTGTCGAATCGCTCTGCAACGAAAAGTTAGCAGACTGGTTTGATCGAAACCCAACCGCGACGAAAATCATTGTGGGTAAGTGTGTGGAATCTGCGCGAGCTCGCTTGGCAGCTCGTAAAGCACGCGAATTGACTCGTCGTAAAACTGCTCTGGAAGGCAACTCTCTTCCGGGAAAAATGGCCGATTGCCAAGAACGTGATCCTGCACTCTGTGAATTGTACTTGGTCGAGGGAGACTCGGCAGGTGGATCCGCGAAGCAAGCACGTGACCGTCGTACGCAAGCGGTTTTACCTCTCAAAGGTAAAATCTTGAACGTCGAAAAGGCACGTTTTGACAAGATGATTTCAAACGACGAGATCCGCACGCTGATCACCGCGATGGGAACCGGAATTGGCAAAGAGAATGTTTCGGCCGACAAAATTCGCTATCACAAGATTATCATCATGACTGATGCCGATGTTGACGGATCGCACATTCGTACGCTTCTTTTGACGTTCTTCTACCGTCAGATGCCAGTGGTTCTCGAACGTGGATTTGTCTACATCGCACAGCCGCCGTTGTACCGTGTGAAAAAGGGCAGCTCCGAGCGATACATCAAAAACGAGTTAGAACTCACCGAATATTTGATGGATGCGAGTCTTGCGAGCGTAAATATTCACACTCTCAAAGACGGCACATCTGAAGCTGAATTGAAATCGCTGGTGATCGGAATCAAAAAATTCGAGCATCTTTTAAAAGTTATGTCGAGCCGCTACGATCGTGAATTTCTCACGTTCTTATTGAGCCACGGAGTGAACTTGGCGAAATTTTTAGAATCCGAAACAGAGATTCATGCCGTGATGAAAGATTATGCGCAGTGGGCGCTTTCGAATCCACTCAACGGAATTCTTGCGGTCACCCACACGGTTGAACGAGATGGCGAACAACAAGGCTTCATCGTAAAAGTTGAGACGACTCGCTATGGACAAAAGCACGAAAGTGTTTTGAGCAAAGGAACGGCCACATCATCTGAATGGATCGAACTTGCAAGTCTTTGGGCTCGATTTGACGATGCTTTGCCACTTCCCATTCGTGTTGGACCGGTGAAAGCGAACGAGAAAGAACTCGAGTCGTTTGATAATTACCGCGACTTCGTAAATTACATTATCGAATTGAGTAAAAAAGGAAACTACATCCAACGTTACAAGGGACTGGGAGAAATGAATCCAGATCAGTTGTGGGAAACCACGCTGAATCCTGAGAATCGGATGCTCCTTCAGATCACTATTGATGATGCGATTGCTGCTGATGAAACATTTAGCGTTCTCATGGGAGAACAAGTCGAACCACGACGCAAATTCATTGAAGACAATGCGCTTTTGGTTCGAGAACTCGACGTTTAATCAGCAACTCGCATGCGCATTTCGTAACGGAAGACTCCCGTCGGAGACAAGGTTGACTCATGGCTAACGACAATACTCCAGTTCCAGTAGTTCCAGGCGCCCCATCAGGTATTCCGCCAAAAGGTGTTTCACGCGTTGATATCAATAAGGAGATGCAAGAAGCATATCTCCAATATTCGATGAGCGTGATCGTCGGTCGTGCACTTCCGGATGTGCGCGATGGATTGAAGCCCGTGCATCGCCGAGTTCTGTTCGCGATGAACGAGCTGAGCAATACGCACGATAAACCTTATAAAAAATCAGCCCGCGTTGTGGGTGATGTGATCGGTAAGTACCATCCGCACGGTGACGTAGCTGCCTACGATACGATCGTGCGGATGGCGCAGGATTTCTCGCTTCGTTATCCTTTGATTGATGGACAAGGGAATTTCGGTTCGATCGACGGCGATAGCCCGGCCGCTCAACGTTATACGGAAGTTCGGATGACGGAGCTTGCGGAAGCACTTTTAGAAGACATTGAAAAAGAAACGGTTCCTTATGGACCGAACTACGATGACTCGCTTCAGATGCCGACGATTTTGCCCGCAAAATTTCCGAACCTTTTGGTGAACGGAAGCACTGGGATCGCCGTTGGTATGGCGACAAATATTCCGCCGCACAATTTAGGTGAAGTGATCGATGGTTGCGTGCATTTGATTCGCAACCCAGAGTGCACAATTGAAGACGTGATGCGTTTCATTCCGGGCCCAGATTTTCCGACAGCCGGTGTGATCGCAGGGCGCGAAGGGATTTTATCTGCGTACCGCAAAGGCGCCGGCATTATCACGCTCCAGGCTGTTGCTGAAATCGTGCCGAATAAAGATCGCGAAGACATTATCATCTCCGAGCTCCCGTATCAGGTGAACAAAGCGAAGCTCATTGAGAGCATTGCAGATCTGGTTCGAGACAAAAAAATCGAAGGAATCTCCGATATTCGTGACGAGTCATCGCGCGAAGGCATGCGTATCGTCATCACTCTCAAGCGGAACGAAAACGCGAGCGTGATGTTAAACCGGCTGTTTAAATTTACGCAGTTGTCGGTTAGCTTCGGCATTCGAATGCTAGCGTTGGATAACAAAAATCAGCCGCGTGTATTCGATATTCGCTCGATGCTCTCGGCATTTATTGATCACCGTAAAGACGTCGTTACAAAACGATGCATTTTCGATCTTAAAAAAGCCGAAGCTCGTTTGCACATCCTCGAAGGCTTGCAGCGAGCACTCGATATGATCGACGAAGTTGTTTCTACAATTCGTCAATCCAAAGAAGCGGCAGCGGCAAAAACAAACTTGATCGAGAAATTTTCGTTCTCGGAAAAACAAGCTCAAGCAATTCTTGAAATGCGCCTGCAGCGTTTGACAGGCCTCGAGCGCGATAAAATTCTAGACGAAATCGCAGAGCTCAACACCGAAATTACATGGCTCAAAGATGTTCTCAGCGATGTCCAAAAGATATTCAACATCATCGTCGATGAACTTACGATGATTAAAACAAAGTTCGATAATCCTCGCCGCACGCAGATTACAGGCGACACCAGTGACATCGAAGACGAAGATCTGATCTCGTCCGAAGCCATGGTCGTTATTATGACGGCAACTGGTTACATCAAGCGGATTCCGCTTGAAGAGTACCGGACACAGAAGCGCGGCGGAAAAGGTCTCAAAGGAATGGAGACGCGTGATGAAGATTACGTGACCCACATCTTTGTGGCTGACACCAAAACTTGGCTCTTAGTTTTCACCGATAAAGGTAAATTGTTCTGGGTGAAAGTTCACAAGCTTCCGCTTGGAAGCCGCACAGCCAAAGGCAAAGCGATCGCCAATGTGGTCTCACTTGCGCCAAAAGAGAAGGTGCAAGCCGTCCTTCCCGTTGATGAATTCTTGTCTGAAAAGTACATTGTGATGTTGACCGAAAAAGGGATTATTAAGAAGACTGGCCTCGATGCATTCTCGCATCCGCGCCCTTCAGGAATCATCGCACTGACAACCGACCTCGACGATCAAATGATCGACGCGAAAATCTCAAATGGTAAATCCGATATCTTCATCGCGACGCGCGAGGGGATGTCGATTCGCTTTGACGAAGGCGATGTTCGGCCAATGGGCCGCTCAGCACGCGGTGTGAAAGGTGTCACGCTCGGTAAAGCCGATGCGGTGATCGGCCTCGAAATCTTCGATAAAAAATCGAACGCGACTGTGTTGATGGTAACCGAAAATGGTTACGGCAAGCGCACACCGATCGAAGAGTATCGGACCCAGTCACGCGGCGGTGTCGGGATTATCACTCAGAAGACTACCGACAAAGTTGGTTTAGTGGTGGGGACACGTTCAGTTCTCGATACGGATGAAGTCATTGTGACAACGGATAAGGGACAAGTCATCCGCATGGTCTGTTCGGACATTTCGGTTGTGGGGCGTAACACCCAAGGTGTGCGACTGATCAACTTAAATGGCGAAGAGAAAGTGACCGGTATGGCGCTGATCACAGATGATGGCGCTGAGACCGATGTTGCAGAAATCGTGAAGCAGTAAAACGCATGAACGAGTCGCGGCCGAACTTGAAAATTAGTCTGGCCGCGTTCTTTGTGAATTTGATGGTAGGTTTGAGACTCGCTTTCGTTTTAAGCCTAGCACTTCTCACTTCCTGCACCATCTCATCCCAGAAACTTGAATACCAACGCGGAAAAAATTCCGTTGCTACAAAGGATTTCAAGTCGGCTCTCGAGCATTTTCGCTCCGTGATTGATTACAATCCGCGCTCGGACCTGGCGATTTTAGCCGACATAGAATCGGCGCGAATCACGCACTACGAAACGAAATCATTCACCGATGCCGTCTATTTCTATAAACAGATTGTTTTGAACTCACCAATTTCTACCGACCGCGTAGAGGCGCAAAAAAAAATTGCAGATCTCTACTTCACTCAAATCTTAGATTATAGCCAAGCCATCACTGAGTACAGCCGGTTGATTGAGCTCCCGCACTCCAATGAAGAAGACCTTCTTTATCGGACCGCGATTGCGAAGAGTTATTATTACCAGAACAATTTTTTTCAATCGCAGTCTGAGATCGACTCGATCATTAAAAAGAAATATGCCAAAGACCAACTCTTCGATCCGCTACTTCTGAAAGCCAATATCTTGCTGACAACAAAACGCCTGGATGATGCGATCACAGTTTTGAATAAACTCGTTGCTGATTATCCAGTGAAAGCGAGAACAGAGGCCATCGGTTTAGTTTTAGCTCTCTGTTATGAGGAGCAGAAAAACTATTCTAAAGCGATCGAGACTCTTCAGGGCTTAAAAGCCACGTATCCACGAAAGTCATTTATCGAAAATCGAATTAAAACTCTCAAAGAGCGCCAAGGCTACCTGCCCGGCGCCCGTGGCCTCAAAAAATAGTTCGTCTCATAAAGGTTGCGTTATAATGCTGGGTCGTAAAACCGCAATTTACACTGCTCTAGGATTTGAAGCGTTTGGATTAATTTTAGGCTTCATCCTTTTAGGCAACTGGTTGGATGGAAAGTTTGGTTGGTCCGGCCTCGGGGTGGCTGCCGGAGCGGCTGTTGGTGTCTTTGCGTGGCTCGGACATGCGGTCATCATCGTGAACCGACTTGCAAAAGACGAGAATTCCAGCGATACCGATCACACATGAGATTCTTACTGCTTTTTCATTCCGTAGCGACTGTCGTGATGGCTGCCGTGATTTTCTTAAAATCAGGCAGTCTTTCGGCGCTTTCTTTTCTCCTAGGCAGCGGCCTTATTTTCTTTAATTTCTTAGCGTTGATATACGCATGGCCGCGAATTTTGGCCAAAAAAACGATTGCCTTGCCCATCGGGGTCATTGTAATTAAGTTCGCAATATTGGGCTATATTGTTCATGAAGTCGTGACGACCGAGATCGTAAATATCTGGTGGTTCATGGCCGGGCTTGCAACAGTACTTTTAAGTACGACGGCAACCGGGCTGTTCGCGGCTGATCTTGTAGTGAATATGTCCCTCAATTCTTCTGAAAAGGTAGAATACTAGTGCACGGCCATTTTACTTGGTTTGATCTTTTCAAAGTTCCACATGAGCAAGTTGCAGTTGCCGCGGCAATGTTTGCGACTGTCCTTATCATCCTTTTGTCATTGGCAGCGCGCTTGGCGCTGGGTTCTGGCGAAGCGGCAATTCAACCAGCGGGTCGGCTTTCAGTTAAAGGTGCGTTTGAAGCCTTCACTGAATTCATCGACGCATTGATTGAAATGGTACTTGGAAAGGGCGGGCGGGTTTACGTTCCACTTTTTGGTGCGATTTTCTTTTACATTTTCTTCAACAATATTCTTGGTTTGCTTCCGGGCATGACGGCGGCTACCTCTGATATCAATGCGGCGTTTGCAGTAGGTCTTTTCTCATTTGTTGCCTACAATGTGATCGGTCTCGCTCACAGCGGTCTTGCATATTTCAAGCATTTCATGGGACCCGTTTGGTGGATGGCTTGGATCATTTTGCCAATTGAGTTGGTTTCGAACTTCATTCGTCCATTGAGTCTGGGACTTCGCCTTAGCGTCAACATGACGGCGGACCATACGATCCTTGGAACATTCACTGAGCTTACAAAATTGATCATCCCGGTTATCTTTTACGGAATGGGAACTTTTGTTTCCTTCGTCCAAGCATTGGTCTTCACGATGCTCTCGATGGTTTACGTGATGATGGCGACGGCGGATGATCACTGATTTGTTCGGTGAATTTTTTGGTTGATCGATTTATTTGATCAATCGAGTTGACCAAAGTATGACGACCTAGGCCAAAAAGTACGACTGAAATGCACGGGCGCTCATGCCGTAATTCAAAAATTAAGCTAAGAAGCCAATACACAGAAGGATACAGGCAATGAAAATGTACAACAAAGTTCTTTTAGCAGCAGTGACAGTATTCGCAGCACTCCCAGCCTTCGCCCAAGAAGCAGCACACGCAGCAGCTGGAAATACTACGACTGCAGCAGCAGTTGGTTCGACTGTTGGTCTCGTTGCCCTCGGGATCGGCATCATGATGGGTCTTGCCGTTCTTGGTGGAACTCTTGGACAATCAAAAGCAGCTGCAACTGCTCTTGATGGTATCGCTCGTAACCCAGCAGCGGCTGGAAAATTCATTGGACCATTGATCTTGTCTCTCGCACTTATCGAGACACTCATCCTTTTCGCATTCGTTATCGCGTTCTTGATGCAAGGTGCGGTAACTAAGGCGCTTGCAGTTGTGATGTAATCACGCAGGCGAGTTTGTGATGTAATCACGCAGGCGAGTTCGTGATTTAACTTAGTTCCCTACGGGGAATTTTGTAACCTAGCGCTCTTCTGCAAATTGAGATTCAAAAAAAGCGAACCGCGAGGTTCGCTTTTTTTATTCTTTAAAATGGATTTGAAAATCGACCGCATTGGCCAATATTGAAACTAGATTTGTGATGCTTTCATTGTAAGCAAATTGAACCCGGCCTCAGAATGCGCATCAGCGTCTACATCACCGACCTTAAAAACCTTCCCGTTTCACTACGTTTCACTTTCAGAATTGCTTCGGGTGTTCCGACTGCGACGATTTCGCCCCCTGCGCGACCGCCGTCCGGGCCGAGATCAATCACGTGATCGACCGTTTTTACGACATCTAGGTTGTGCTCTATCACGAGCACCGTGTTGCCTTGCTCGGCGAGTTCTTGAAGGAGTTCAACGAGCTTCGCAATATCGGCAAAATGCAAACCAGTTGTTGGTTCATCTAAGATGTAGAGCGTCTTTCCAGTGCTGCGTTTGGAGAGCTCTTTACTTAACTTCACACGCTGGGCTTCGCCGCCGCTCAAGGTAGTGGAGCTCTGGCCAAGCGTCATGTAATCGAGTCCCACTCGATTCAATGTCTCGAGTTTGCGCTTAATATTTTGATGGTTGTGGAAAAACTCAAGAGCTTCGGCAACACTCATCTCCAAGATGTCGGCAATGCTCTTCTCTTTGTAGCGAACGGCCATCGTCTCCTTATTATACCTTCGACCCTGGCAAACATCGCAGCCGACAAAAACATCTGACATGAAGTGCATTTCGACGCGCACCATGCCGCCACCTTGACACCCCTCACAGCGTCCGCCCTTATTATTAAAACTGAAACGACCTGGGGGATAACCCCTCACCTTGGAATCAGGCAGCGAAGCGTAGAGATCACGAATCAGAGGGAACAATCCAACATAGGTTGCTGGTGTCGACCGAGGTGTTCTGCCAATTGGATTCTGATTGATGTCGATAACCTTATCAATTTTATCGAGACCCGAAATCGACTTGTGCGCCGCAATCTCCCACTTTGCATTGTAGAAATGATTCGAGAGAATTCGGTAGAGGGTGTCCATAATCAAAGTTGATTTACCTGAGCCTGAAACTCCTGTCACTGCGGTGAACGTCCCGAGCGGGATCTCGAGGTCGACATTCTTTAAGTTGTTACCGTTCGCCCCTTTGAGCCTAATGAATTCGCCGTTGCCCTTGCGCCGAATCTTTGGAATTGGAATCGAAAGAGTTCCTTTGAGGTATTGCCCTGTCAAGCTGTCGGGATGATCAATGATTGTCTGTGGAGTTCCTTCGGCAATGATGGAACCACCAAGAACACCGGCACGTGGTCCGATATCGATCAAGTGATCGGCAGATCGAATTGTGTCTTCATCATGCTCAACCATGAGGATGGTATTTCCGAGATCACGCAAGTCACGCAGGATATCGAGCAAGCGGTGATGGTCGCGCGGATGCAAACCAATACTCGGCTCGTCCAAAACGTATAAAACACCGACAAGTGACGATCCAACTTGAGTTGCGAGCCGAATGCGCTGCGCTTCTCCTCCGGAGAGAGTGCGTGTTGGGCGATCGAGACTTAAATAACCAGTTCCCACGCGAATCATATAGCTTAGGCGAGAGTCGATTTGTTTCAGAATTTTGTCGGCGATCAGTTGCCCCTTTTCAGAC
>JAYVND010000574.1:0-3671 GCA_043758635.1 Bdellovibrionales bacterium | reverse complement strand
CCAATCAGGAGGCTCGCTGGATCGTTCGCATTGATCGCCGCACGGGCGGAAGACTGAGCGTTTGCAACGACCGGTGTGAGCGCAAGGCTAAGGCTCAGTGAGGCTCCCAGAGCTTGTCTCGCGTAGGCGCGCAGCGACGACTTCATTTGGTCGCGACTGGCGAATAACTGGCTGGCGCGGGCGATCCGTTTGTTTTCGTGCACATTCGACTCCGGGTTAATACTCGATATGGCAATTGTTACAAAATCGGGGCCGGAACTTGGACTTCAGAGATGACGGGAAGATCGGCGCTGGGACGGCCTCCCTACGAATCGAGCGGAGGGAGACGGAGTGTCAAAAATCAGCCTATTTTAGGTGCTTTAGCCGCTTTGTCCAGAAGACGTTTGACTGCATGAGCGTGTTCGATTTACCAATGAAGGCTCTCTGATTTTTCCAGCTGGAAAAATTCCTATGTGTTTACAGAGTAAGCAAAATGCCGAAATTCGTCTCTTGCTTCGATTGTTAACATCTATGGTGGTATGGCCGAGGAGTTAGGCACACGCCTGCAAAGCGTGCTACAGGGGTGCGACTCCCTTTACCACCTCCATTTTTCTCTCATCGTCTTTAGGATCTTCGGATCTTCTCACTTAACTGGACGTCACGACGCGCAACTTTCGTGAAGACAAGCACTTAGCAAGGATCTTCTCACTTAACTGGACATCACGACGCCTATCCCTCTTGTCTACAGTTGTTCCGACTCATCGCAATTAACGGCACTTGGCGCATTTTTGGCATCGTAAAGCTGCGAAAGCTGGCAAAATGTTGGCATTCGCACTGCAGGAATAGTTCTTATCGCGAGGAACTAACGATGCAAATCAAAGTGTTTTTGTCTCTGCTCACTTTACTAATAGTTACATTCCCGGCTTTCTGCTTCGCAGAAACTCAGGGCGACGAGGCCCGTAGCTTTGCAAATGTAATTGTGAACCACATTCACAATCGATTTGACCGATCGAATGTACGAGCAGCCATAGAGTTGAGGAGCGAGAGCGAGATCCAGCTCGCATTTCGGTCCAGAAATCTTGATTCGGTCATTGAAAATGGATTTTTGAATATTCATCAAATCAAGAATGAATCGAGAGCAGCCGAATTGCCAATCCGGCTACAAGTAGAAGACGTTTTGGCTGGGCAGAAAATACCGCCAACGGATATAGGGTTAAGCATACGACCAAAATCTGCTTATTTAGGTTTCAAAAAGAAAATTGCCGGCTACCGGTATGGCTGTTGCTACGGCGATATTGTCGCGGTTTTCGACTCTCCAGAAGTGAAAAGTCGAACGACCTATACACCATTCGACTCTCTTAGAGCTTCCACGTACGGCGATGCGAAGACTCTAAATGACAGATTTGATGAAATTCCTAACTTCGAAGGCTATTGGGAAGCTCAAATTTGGGGCCCTATCTCTGTGACCGATGTCTCCTACTTTCTCGTCAATTGTTTCTCTGGCCTAGCTGAATTGCCACGAGTCAATCCGGTGACTATTGCAAAATTGAAGTCAACGGGAAAAGGCGTTTTCGAGTGTATTCACACTTCACCTGAAAGCGCGGCAGGCGAGGGTTTGTATCCTTCTCATCAGTACTGAACCTTTTTCTGTAACTTTGGTGGCCGGCAACGGAGGATTGGTGCGCGGTCTGCTATCGAAGCTGTACGTTAACCAAACACAAAAAGTTTACCATCGGTCATTTAAAAATTAAGTCTGAGATTCGCAGCCGCGGCCTACTTCCATGTCGAATTAAACTGCAAATTGAATCCAATTTTTTATTGCTAGAAATTCCACTCGTTGCGGAGATACGAAGTCAGAGACTTTCTTCTTCTAAACGGTGCTTTCAAAAGCTGAGCTTCTCTTCCAGACCGAAAGTTTCAGTTCGGCGAGTAAAATAAATCGTGCAAATTTCTGAAGCCGAGCATGGGCAGGACTTCGATCGATAAAATTTAGTTCGGTAACCAAATCTTATCGGCTCGGACCCCGCCTCACTCAAAACTTTCTCCAACTCACCGCATTCCACCATCGAACGTGAAAAATCCCGCTCTCGCGGGATTGAAATTAGCAGACATTGCTCGTGATCAATTCAGCTACAGCACGACTCTTAGAAAGTGACGTCGACACCTGCATAAATTGCGCTAGTCGATGTCGCGGTAGATTGAAGCACTTTAGTGCCGCCTTGGGCGCTAGGGATTTTTACGTACTCATACTCGGCTTTCGCAGGGACAGTATCAGACACCTTATAATTGAGGCCAATCGAGTGGCTCATAGCGCAGCCTTGTGCATAGCTTTCTTGTTGATTCGCAGAAGCGTAAGTGTAGCGAGGCATCCAGTCACCGCGGCGATATCCGATCAGGACGTAACCCGCGCGACTCTCGTCGATTTTTCCACCGGGTAATTGCCCGGGAACCTTCGGGACGTTGCTCCCGTCGGGAGATGTATTGTAGAGAAGCTCGCCTTATGAAACGATGTTGTACTTATCCCAGTGATATCCCACCGAATAATTTTTTGGGTTTGCACCAAACGCAATTTTGCCGCCTCCGAATGCAGTAAGGTTCAATTGAGTTTGCGCATGGTAAGTTGAGGCCTGCGCGCGGACTCGCCATCCGTCTCCGTCAAGTGTCAGCTTCATACCGATTAAGTTAGAAAAACCTGATGTTGCGATTGAAGGTAGCACTCGATCGAGGTCGGGGCTTCCGCTGAAGACTCCAGTGGAGAGTTTTCCGAATCCAAGATCAAAAGTTTGTGAAGCTGATAGGCCGTAGCTGACGATTCCCCATTCAATAAAATTATTAAAGTCCGTGGTCTTAACCAGTGCATCCGTGGCTAAAACCCGTTTGCTTTAATATTCGCTGCCTGAGCTGCTGGCAAATTTAGCAACAGGGTGGCTCCAACTGCTAGCACCGCTCGATTGATCGTAACAATCTTCGTATCTATTTCCTCCATGGAACAGCATTCATTAATACTTGTTTGCATGGCCTTTTTTCTGATTCATCTAAGAGATGCAAAGATTAAATTCTCACTGCATGAATAAATGGATTTATTCATCTTCCTTTCCGTCTGCTCAGCGCGAATGATTTCTTGGTCAGTTCATAAAGTTGAAGTATTAGGATGAATGTACGTGACTTAAATTTCACGACCGCGAAAGCTCGAAGTATTAAATGAAGTTTGGTTGATTTATCCATTGCTTGGGCAACGGCACTCGCGACAGTCGACTAGAAGCGACCTCATCGCCCGCAGAGTTGAATTTAATTTCTTCGAACAATAAAATGAGGGGGTTGATTTGCGGCTTCTCTACGGTAGCCAAGCGCGCACGAGTGCACTTCACCCGCTGATTGAAAAATATGGAATCGAAATTGCCGAACTAGAGGCTCAACTAGAATCCTGCACAAAGCCGTCTGACGCTGTGGAGAATCAGTCGAAACTCTCAAAATAAATATTGTTACTCGAGACCTCATTTCAATTCCGAAGATGGAATAGCATTTCTGAGGTCCCTGAGCGCAAAGATCAGCCTCCCGGATGGCAAAATAATACAGTCCACTTTCTATTGAAGGCATCAAATGCCCGGTCGATCAGCGTGCGTGAGCGCATCAGAACTCAATCTGAAAGCTCCCGTTCTTATCGAGCGCAGCAGTAGAGTCCGGGATCAAGG
>JAYVND010000573.1:0-11315 GCA_043758635.1 Bdellovibrionales bacterium | reverse complement strand
CATCATCGTTGAGCGGCCGGCAAATTCATTTTCAACGCTGATAACGAAGCGCGCTGGAGAGTTTTTTTGGCGAGCCATCTTTAACGCATTTTCATTTGCCATCGTTCCACAGGTCGAAAGCCAGCAGTATTTAAGACGGCTATTTTTCGAGGCCAACTCAACAAGTTTTTTACTCACCGCCAGGTATTCTGGCGAAGGCTCTAAGTTTCCCACCATCGTCACATCCGACAACGCACCACGAAGCGAGGCTGCACGTAGGCGCGGGTGACCGTGGCCAAAAATGTTGACGCCGATTCCATTAATTAAATCGAGTTTGATACTTCCATCTTGTACTTCTACGTACGCGCCGTTACCAGCGCCAGTGCTCAAAAATGGAAAGTACATGGGACGACCACGGTATTTGCCAATTTCATCAATCAGCGTTTTGGCACCTGCCACGAGGTCAGGATTCGGCTCCGCAATGCCATCAATATTTTTTTCGAAATTTTTTACTTCATTCACCAATTCATTGATCAACGACTTGATTTTCGCCGATTCCGCAATGGAGTGACCGATCGTCTTCGACATTTTTTACCTCATGAGAGATTCGAGAATAGCTAGACTCCAAACTCTAGGATGGGATTTGACATTTTGCTAGCATCAACACGACGATTTTTAGGCGGTCTAGATTCGACTTTCGAATGGACCTTGGCTGCTCTTGACATATGTCTGTTGCGAAATTGTCGCGAAGCTCTAGAATCTCTTTATGGATTCTGTAAACGTTCGAGCGAACCGAGTTATTTTCGAAAAATTTTTTGAAGTTCACATGCTTTTACGCGGCTTTTTCAGTGCATGCTCGCTCGGCTTAATCTTGGCTATCATGCTCGTCGCAAGCCCTGCTCGGTCGCAGGCCGGCGCCGAACCAAAGTTCGACTCCATCCCGTCGTCGGGCTCAGCAACAAAACCAGTTTCTGGTTCAGGCGCATCTGCTAACAATGGCTTTCCGGCATCTAGAGACCGAAACCCATCGACAGCTTTTACAACTGGAATTTTAGCGTTTAAAAAGAATGACTTTAAAAGTGCAGAGTCTCAATTTCGAGATGCTTTATCTGTCGCCCCTCAGAGTACCGCTGTTTTGCACAACCTTGCTCTTACCGAATGGAAGCTCGGCCAACATGGCATTGCTCTCGCGCTCTGGCGCAAAGCGCTCGCGATCGATCCTGGATACGAACCCGCCACTCGTTCCATCAAATGGTTTCGCAATCGCCTCGATCATTCCGAAATTCCTCACGAAGTTGAATACTGGGAAACTTTCCGGAGCGATTTTCTCTCTGAGCTTTCGCTCCCATGGATGATTGGTTTGACTGCGTTAACGATGCTGGCTGCAGGCTCACTTCTCATCACGTATTTCGGTGCGAAACGCCGTGCTCGCGTTGATGAGACGCCTCAACCAGAGATGCCTACCCTTGGAATTGCGACGGCGTTGATCTTTGTTCTATTGGCAATGCTCATTTGTGCAAAAATTTATGATATCAATTCGCCCCGAGGCACGATCCTTCCGACGAAAGTCCAAGCAAAGTCGGCGCCCGATGATTCTGGCACCGCGCTCTTCGATCTCTATGCGGGACTTGAAGTGCAAATCGATCAATCGACTGGAGCTTGGTTGCAAATCACCTATCCAGGCGGGCCAACGGGCTGGATACCCGCATCAGCGCTCATGCGAACGTCAGACTCGGTTCTAGCACTCGTCGCGAACTCATTGAAGTCGGTAGAGTCGTCGCATCAGGATCCGGCCCAAGTTTCAGGAGCTCATCTGGATCAAAACTCGAGTCAGAATTCTGCGGGGAAACCGATGGAATCAAGTCCTGAGAAGGCTCCCGAAAACTTAGATTCGAAGTCGAGTGGCGATGCACCAGCAAAGGCGGGCGAGTGAATTTTCTTTGGGACAATATTTTTCGCCAACTCAAAAAAGTCACCGATCTTAATGCCGTTCTGAAAGAGAACTTTATTTTTCAAGACCTCTCTGCCCGGGAGCTTAGTCTCCTCGAAGACATCGTGCACGTACGCAAGTATCACGATGGTGAACCTGTTTTTCGCCAAGGAGAAGTTGGCATCGGAATGTACATTATCGTGAAGGGCCAAATTGAAATCTTCGTAAGCGGGCCGACAAATTCTGGTTCAGCCGCGAATTCAGAAGAAGTTCGAGATATTTTTATCACGCAACTAGCACCAGGTGATTTTTTCGGTGAGCTTTCTCTTGTTGAGGAAAATGGTCGTCGAAGTGCGTCGGCGGTTGCACGTGAGGAGACAACACTCATTGGATTCTTCAAACCTGACTTGATGGAGATGCGCTCACGAAGCCCGCTCACATCCACAAAAATAATTTTTCGACTTGCTGAAATTTTAGGTCGACGCCTGAAAGAGACCACCGAAAAAGTCTCGGAGTTGCGACGAGCACTTCGAGATGTTCGTGTTCCACCCACGCACGCCGTGGGAAGCAACTTTTCGCCGGGCGGCTCAACCATGCCTCCACCGGTAATAAATCCGAACAGTGAGGGGCGCGATGGATCCCAAGCTTAGGGCGATCCTGCGCCGCGAGCGCCGGCTTAAAATTGCAACTGTTGCTCTGCTTTTGCTTGGCGGCGGAGTTGTACTCTTTGCCGTCGACAACTTACTTCTCTCGGTTGTCCTCGCGTTCGTCATTAAATATTTAATGGCTCCCATTGTCGATTTTCTCGAACGGCGCCATTTACCAAGACCGCTCGCAATACTTTTGCCATTTATTTTCGCCGGAGGCGCGATCGGAATGGGCATCGTTCGCCTCCTCCCGGTCATTACTGACCAAATCGCAAAACTTGAAACCCACCTCCCGAAATATCAATTGGACCTGTTGAATTTGGTTGCGATGCTCGAAAGTAAGTTTCAGGTGGTCTCAAAACTTTACAACGTGAGCTTTAGTCAGACAATCAACACATGGATCATTGCAAAAACCAGCCTGATTTCTTCGGCACTTCCATCCGTGCTTGCTGGTTCACTCACAGTGTTGATGCTTGCGCCATTTTTTGCATTTTTTATGCTGCAAGATGGGCGTCAAATATCACGCACTGTTCTGAGTTTGGTGCCGAACAACCTCTTTGAACTCGGGCTGAATTTGTCTCACCAGCTCAATGAGCAGTTCGGCGGATTTATTCGTGCGCGCTTCCTTGAGGCTGCGATTGTTGGGCTGGTCGTTTTTGTTGGACTTAAGGTGCTTGGTTTTCCATACGCGCTTTTGCTCGGACTCTTTGCCGGTGCTGCCAATCTTATCCCCTACGTCGGCCCGATTGTCGGTGCTGTCCCCGCACTCCTCGTCGTACTTCTCTCCGATACTCCGCTTATTACATCATCGGTGAGTTTTGATTTGATCGTCGTTTCGAGTGTCTATTTTATCGCCCAACTGATTGATATTGTTTTCATTATTCCACTTGTTGTGGCCCGAATCGTAAACCTTCACCCTGTAACCGTTATCGTTGTCATCATCATCGGCGCTCAGGTGATGGGAATTCTCGGCATGGTCATTTCGATTCCAATCGCCAGCGCGATCAAGTTGGTTTTCTCCGCTGTTTACGACCATTTACTCGAGCTCCGTACCTAAGATTTTTCTCAATCGCGATCCCTCCATGCTAAGCTGGACACAGGTTGACATTGACCGCTACGGGTCATTAAATGCCGATATGAAAATCCTTCGTCAACACAGCATCTTATCCCGTTTTCGGGATGCTGAATTGCGAGTTGGCGTACTCCCGAAGCCCCTGTTTCGGGTCCCGTTTCTATTCATTTAAGCCAGGAGCCTAAGAGTGATTTCGTTGCTCAAACAGATTCGACTTCTCCTCCTCGCACTCTTTCTAGTCGCGAGCGTAAGCCCACTGATCGGATGTTCAACTGCTGACACCACCGACACGTCAACGCCCGAAGGGGCTATGAAAGTGGCCGACGAATACGCGAAAGACGATCGATACGAAGAGGCCATTGCAAAATACAGCGACGTTAAAAATAAATTTCCCTACAGCCGCTTAGCTGCAGAAGCAGAACTGAAAATCGCTGACATCAATTTTTCCCGCGAGTCATACATCGAAGCGCAAAATGACTATCAGCTCTTCCGTGAATTCCATCCTAAGCATCCGAAGTCGGATTACGTTACCTTCCGCCTTGCGATGAGTTACTTCAATCAGTTGCCGACGACGGTCGACCGCGATTTGAGTTTAGCTGATAAGGCAATTTTGTTTTTTGACGACGAAATCAAAAACTATCCGAGCTCAAAGTTCACAGAAGAATCAAAAAAGCATCGTGATGAAGCCCTTCACATGCTTGCGAGCAAAGAGATTTACATTGCTCGTTTCTACGATAAACATAAAAAGTATGACAGCGCGGAGAAGCGCTACGAAGGCCTACTGAAAACCTACCCAAACATTGGTTTTGACGCTCAGGCCCTCTACGGTGCCGCGAACGCAGCCTTCCAGCAAGGCGACAAAGACCGGACGTCGCAACACTTAAAAAATCTCTACAGCCTTTTCCCGGACTCGAATGAGTCTAAGCGAGCGAAAAATGAGTTCAAACAACTTGGGACGAACTGAAATTCGCGAACTTCTGGAAACAGCTCGGGAGCATTTTCGCGATGGAAATTACCGAATTGCCGAATCCTTGTTGCAGCAGTTGGTGCTTTCGGATGCCAAAAATCCGGAAGTCTTCCACATGCTTGCGACAATTTATTATGATCAAGGCAAGTTCAACAAAGCCGTAAAAACCTTTCGCCGCGCTCTCGAGATTGACCCGACCTTCACCGACGCGAGCGTTGGTCTCTCGATCATTCTAAACGACCTCGGTAAATATGAAGAAGGCAAAAAAGTTTTTATTGATGCTGAGAATGCGCTGGCAAAAAAATCGACCGAGGCTGAGCCGTACCTGCTCGAAAAGCTTTCTACCAAACACGATGAGTTGGGTGAAATGTACTTCCAGTTGAAGCGCTATGACGAAGCTTTGGAGCAGTATCAGAAGTCGCTCACACTTTCGACTCGCAAAGCAGAACTCAAGATGAAGATCATTGAATGCTTCCTCAAAAAAGAGGACGAGCTCCGCGCCGTTAAAGAGTTGAAACTGTTAGTTCAAGAGTATCCGCAATTTGTGCCGGCTCGCTTAAAACTGGGTCTCACCTACTTCCATCAACGCAAAACGGTCGAAGCCGTAGAGCAGTGGGAAAATGTTCTTTTGCGTGATCCAGAACACCCAGTGGCGCAACGATATTTGCAAATGGCCCAAGAGACCGGATCGACGCTGCTCGCTTAATTCGCGAGCGCTAGTTACTATACTCAACACGCGATGTAAGTGAGTCGATCATCGCGCCTTAAAAAAGCGCCAAAGATAAGATCAAAGATAAGATCAAAGATAAGATTAAAGATATGACCAGGGATACGACCAGGGACATGACCAGAGATTGATGGGGAGAAGGTATGGGAACATTGAAAGACAGCATGATCGCTTTTTTAACTCGTTCAGAGATCGACGAGTTGGTCAACCGACTGGCCAAAGAGATCGAAATGGATTATTACGGTAAAGAGCTCATCCTCATCTGCCCGCTCAAAGGCTCTTGCCTCTTTGTCTCGGATTTGATGCGCCAAATGAAACTAGCTCAGCAAGTTGACTTCGTTCACGTCAACGCAATCGAGCGCGGTGGATCCATTCGCATGCAAAAAGATATCAGCGTGAACATTGCTGGCAAACACGTTTTGATAGTTGAAGAGATTATTGACACGGGCCGCACCCTCAACTTTTTAAAGCACCGCATCCTCTCGTCTTCACCAGCCTCGCTTAAAATCGTAACTCTTCTCGACAAGCCAGCTCGTCGCGAACTCCCGATCAAACCTGATTATATTGGCCAAACGATCGACGATCGTTACATGGTCGGCTACGGAATGGACTCAGAAGAAGTCGGTCGAAATTACTCCGATATCTTTTACTTCAAACAATAATTCAATTCAAAATGCCAAATTTAGACTGAGAAATAGAAACGGCGCATCTTGCAAATCAAGATCGCCGTTTCTCGTTTTAACATTGGTCGGTCATCGTTTTGAAATTCAATCGAAGTCCTCTCACTCCTCGAGAGGACGCGGCGTCGCCGGAAATATGCGATTCAGTTGCTCCAACTCGCGCTCGCCCAGTCGCTTGTAAACTTCGACCGCCTTCATATTTTCGTGCACTTGCGAAACGCGGCTGGCGCCAGTGATAACGGATGAAACATTGGGGTTCTTCGAACACCAGGCCAATGCAAGTTGCGCGGGAGTGCAGCTCAGCTCTCTGGACATTTCGACAAGCTGCTTCACTGATTCGGTCTTGTCCTTGTCCTTCGCCGCATCGGCGGTCCAAGCCATTCCGCTAACCGAAGCCCGAGAGTCGGCTGGCACTCCACTCAAATACTTCCCAGTGAGCACGCCAGAGGCGAGAGGGCTCCAAGTTGTGAGTCCGAGGCCAACATCTTCGTAAAGGCGAGTATATTCTTTCTCCACACGAGCACGCGTGAAAAGGTTGTACTGAGGCTGTTCAACCACTGGCTTGCGCAAATGATGGCGTTCGGCGATCTCCACCGCCGCTCGAATTTCATCGGCCGACCACTCGGAGGTACCCCAATAAAGCGCTTGCCCTCTTTGAATCATGTCGTGCATCGCCCAGACAGTTTCCTCGACCGGAGTATTGGGATCTGGACGATGACAGTAAACTAAATCGACGTGATCGAGCTGCAAGCGCTTCAGACACTGAGTCATCGACTCGAGTAAATATTTGCGATTGAGCGTGTGCGATCCATTCGGAGTTTTGCTCAGTCCCCAAAAAAGTTTGGTCGAAACCAAGTAATCCAAACGCGGCCATTTGAGCTCTTTCAGTGCCAGGCCCATTAATTCTTCTGATTTGCCATTCGCGTAGACTTCGGCGTTATCAAAAAAGTTAACACCCGCATCTTTGGCAGCGGCCATTGTTTCGACCACCGGCTTAATGTCCATTTGGTTGCCAAACGTCACCCACGAACCAAAAGAAAACTGGCTAATCTTCAATCCTGATTTTCCGAGCCGACGATACTCCATGAATTCCCCTTGATACTTTTATTTGATCTCGCACGTCCAGACACGTTCATGCATTCTATCGACTCGGTCCAACTTAATTTAGCTGAATCAATTTTCCCAGTTTCATATCGCGAGATGAGGTTCCGATATCGATGCGGTAAACATCCTTCGGAACTGCCCATGCCATTTTTTGCGCGTTGAAATAAGCAAAAGCTTTTGCATCCAGCGAGAACTTCACTCTACGCGCTTCGCCCGGCTGGAGCATGATTTTTTGGAAACCTTTTAATTCGCGCAAAGGGCGCGGCTGAGGTGGCGCTTTTTCGGCAACGTAAACTTGTGGAACTTCTGCACCGGCACGCGCGCCCGTATTTGTAAGCGTGAACTCCACTTGAACCACTGGCGCACTCGCATCAGCTTTGATCACTTTCACGGCCAAATCTGAATAAGCAAAAGTTGTGTAGGAGAGACCATGCCCGAAAGGAAAATTCAGGTCTGTGCGTGCGCGGTCGTAAAATCTGTAACCTAAGAAAATTCCCTCAGAGTATGTCACAACTCCGTTGACTCCAGGGTAATGTCCAAATGCGGGAGAGTCTTCCCAGCGCTTCAAGAAACTCACCGGAAGTTTCGCTGATGGGTTTACGATTCCCGTAAGCACGTTCGCAATCGCCGATCCACCCTCTTCACCCGGATACCACGCCTGCAAAATAGCGGGGACCTCCGGAAGCCAATCACTCATGGTCACGGGATTGCCAGAATTCAAAACTAAAACAGTTTTTAGATTCGCTCGCGCAATTCGCTTGATCAGATCTGCTTGGCCTTCCGGAAGATCCATCGTCTCCCGGTCAACGCCCTCACCTTCAACATCGTTACCGAGACCTGAAAATACGATTGCAACATCTGCAACCGATGCCGCATTCACCGCTTGTTGTACCATATCAGCCGCAGGCACCTGCCAGCCCAACGAAGCCGTTGCACCTTCGCCCGCCTGGTAATATTCAACGCGGATCTTGTAAACCTGACCCGCCGTCATCGTGAGCTCCTTCGAATCAATCATACGGTCGTGGTCAGTCCAGTTCTCTATCACGATTTTGTCGTCGAGATAAACACGGATACCGTCATCACTGGTCGACATTAACCTAACGGGTCCACTCATGGGCGCTGTGAGGTAACCGCTCCAACGCACGGAAAAATCGTTCTGCATGCGCGAATCATTGAGCGACACGAAATCAAAATCGATATTAGGATCAACCCGCGAGAGAAATGGCATTCCACTCAGCGTCTTGTTTGAGAAATATTCGGCACTGAGTCCGTGAACATTCGAGACCAAATCGGTGCGAAAATCTTCGGTCGGAATCGGATTCGAATCATCCGGAAGAGGAACCCCAACCGCCTTGAGAATTTTCACTCGGCCCGCGAGCAACTTCTCGATCGCAGCGAGAGGTGTCACGACATGCTCAGGAGTCACTTTTGAACTGCCACCCGCATTCACACGCGCAATCGCGAAGCTTGGCCCGATCAAAGCGACTGTCTTCACATGATTTAGATCAAGAGGAAGAACTGCGCCGTCATTTTTCAAAAGCACTGTACTGTCTTCCGCCGCCTGACGCGCGAGGTTTGCGTGCTCAATGGAAGTTGGTCCTAAAGGAAGTGGCGTTTGCGGCGCCTTCGAGCCCGGAAGTATCCCGATCGCATCCATTGCGCGCATCAAGCGACGAACTTTGTCATTTACGGTGGCCACCGAAACTTGACCGGTTTTGACTGCCGCAACTAGCTGCGCGCCGAAGAAATCTCCAAAAGGCATTTCGACATCGAGGCCTGCATTTGCAGCGGCGACGGTGCTATGAGTGGCATCCCAATCAGAAACCACAAATCCTTGAAATCCCCACAGCTTTTTCAAGACTTGGTTTTGCAGAAAATCACTTTCAGTCGAATGATGGCCGTTCACCATATTGTACGAAGTCATCACCGTCCATGAACCTGCATCAATCGCCGCTTTGTATGCCGGAAAATGCAACTCGAACATTGTTCGCATATCCGCATGTGAATCAACAGTCATGCGGTCATACTCTTGATCATTCAAAGCAAAATGTTTCACTGAGCTGAGCACGCCCTGTCCTTGAACGCCCTTAACGTAGGACTCAGCAATACGCGAAGTGAGAAACGGATCCTCGCCAAAGCTCTCAAAGTTCCGACCGCCAAAGGGTTGGCGACTCAGTCCCACGCATGGTCCGAGCAACATGCTTTTTCCGATGAGTCTTGCTTCGTCCGCCATCGCTACGCCAACCTTGCCAATGAGTGCCGGGTCAAACGTTGCCGCCATTGCAATGCCCGCAGGAAAGGCCGTCTGCGGCCCATTGCGAACCCCGATAGGGCCATCGGTCATCTTCAGCGACGGAATTGCAAGGCGCGGAATGGGGGTCGTATCGAAACCGGTACCGCCAATCATCGCGACTTTTTCATCGAGGGTCATTTTGCGCAGGAGCGCAGAGATGCGAGCCTCGCGATTTGCATCGATCGAGTTGGCGCGAGTCGGGTCGGCGGGCAGTAAGGCCTCTTGAGTGATCGACTTACCAGTTGGATAATTATTTGCCGGGGCAACAAACGCGCGAGCTGAAGTCGAAACCAAAAATCCTGAAGCAAAAACAGCTGCGAATACAAGCGTGCCGGCCGTTAATGTTTTTGGATTTCGACCCGACTCAAAAATGCTTGCGCTGACCGCTCGGCAATTTTCAACTGACGACAATCGGATCAAAATCGATTTGATTCGTTTCACTCTAGAACCCCCCGCTTTGAGATGAACAGATCTAGTGTTATTCATCTAGCGAGTGGGTCAATGGGCAACGTTGACAACAACGTCCCGCGTTGCCGCGGGTCTCGTTCCCGCGTTACGCCCGCAAGATTTAGGGCGTTGCCGCGAATCTCCGATAATTGCTGCGCAGGCCCGAGCTGAAAAGTTCCCGTACCGTAATATTCGGTTTAATTAGATTCTGGTATCAGGACTCCGGTGATCGACATTGAGCCGGTGCGAAGAATTGTTTTTCCGTCCATCAAATCAATCGCGCCGGAGAACCGCGCCATCCCAACAAAGTCGGGACCGCGCTCAAGCTTGATCTCGAAATGACGTCCCGTGGGTTTTCGGTCTGCTCCTATTTCCGCGATCCCAAAAACAAGTAATCGACGATCCGACAAGAACATTGCGCCAAAAATTGCGGGCCGGGTTGGTCCATTCGGGGTGAGTTGCGCTTCGGTCGAAGGCGAGTAGCCCTTCACTAAAAAATCTTGAATTGTCACATCGACTTTTGGGCCCTCTGGCGTCGACGCGATTTTAATCGTCGTGCCCGCAGCCGTTGCGCTTTGCATATTCACTTGGTTGGGAAAAGTCGGATCAACGGACTTCGCAATCGCCAAGTTCGCCTCTTGCTCCTGTCTTGCACCCGTCGTTGCAAGCCACTGAAAGAGCGGCATACGTTTCGCTTGATTGTCTTGGCAATATTCGAAAAGTTTATGCGCAGCCTGAAGCTTCAAATAGTTTTGATAGTTCTCGTAGTTCGAATCGCCTTCTGGCACTGGATTCACCACAACGAGATCTGGCAAAACCTTCCACGCGACAATCCACGGAACTGGAGAACCCGGCTGATCCTGAGTGGCTAATGCAAAGTTTTGCACACACTCGAGCTTTACGAAACCACCTGCAAGATTGGCAAATTCAATTTTTTTTCTCGCCACGCCATCAAGAACATCGGCCGAAGTTTTAATCGTCCGTGCCGCGACTTCTAGCTGAGCTTCCGATTCATCTGGCCAGTAAAAAATCGCGATGCTTTGAACGGCCACAGTCCCGTATTCGACTGAGTAAGGTTTTTGTGAAAAATCAAAAACTGGTGGTTTGCTAGCGACCTGATGTGACTTTGCCCCGCAAGCCGTGATCACCGATATCAAGACGAGCGCACAAACAAATTTTATTGAAAACTGAAGCTTCGTTGTCATCGCAAATTCTCCACAAAGTAACGGGTAGCGATTTATTTGGTAGCGATACATTTTTAAAACTCATCCGATAAATCACGAATCAAGACATCGCGTTTTCTCTCAAGCGCTTCACCTTGTACAATTCGAAGCTGCACTACGAAGCTACTCGACACGCTGCTCGACGAACGAGGCAAAATTTTTAAAAGTAGCTTGCGATTTCGATAGCAGCTAGATCGATTTTTTTCGTATTGCGCCCGAGCAATACCGTCGCGTAGTCGAGCCCGA
>JAYVND010000572.1:0-3682 GCA_043758635.1 Bdellovibrionales bacterium | reverse complement strand
TAACTGAGCTGCTGCAAATGCCTCAGCAAATTCAGCCTCCGCACCCATTGCAAAAACCCAATCGGGCCGACGCTTAGCGAGCAAAGGAAGAATCGATTTTGCAAACGCGCCCGTCACACGCACAGATTTTGGCGCCAAACGTGCAAGGGTTGCCGCTATCGTCTCAATCCACGCCGTCTCAAGTGCGATCGCGACGTCTTTTGAATCAACTGAATCCTTACCGCTCTCCGTTGGGATCATCTTTCCAAACGTGAAGAGCGCTTCCATTATGCGAGCCGAACTCTTATCGTTGATGAGTTCCGTGATTTCGCTAGAAACATCTAGGTGCCCACAGATCGACAGAAGATCGATCGGGGTGAGATGATGTGCTTTTCCAAAAATCATCGGGCCTGGTTCAAAGCCTTTGGCCGCCACCGAAAATTTTGGCACCGACCAATCTCCAATTTCGACGGTATTGGTTGCGGCGACTGGGAGTGAAAGGGTGCGTTTAAGGTAGTTTGGATTCACGCCGACCGGGACAGTCGCCTGCGGTGTGCCAATGGCAAAAAATCCTTCGAGGCCTAAATGTAGAATTACGTTTTGCGGGCAAGTCTTCGCCCACTCTTGAAGCGAAGCTTGAAAAGCATCGCGCAAAATTTCAGCTGGCGGAACGTTTGAGGCAAGATCGAAATCGACCGGTCCGGCATTTGACCAAACTTGAATCTTCCAATGAACGTGATTTTCTCCCAAAACCTCACGAAGCGCTCCGTCGATCGCTTTAAAGTCGTCATTCAAGGGCTCGGCCACGTAGGCTTGCTCCAGTGCGTGCAGCCAACGTTCACCCTCGGGGGCATCGTTCGTGTGACTCACCACCACTCGAAAGCCTTTTTCGCGCAAGAAATTAGCAGCTTGAATCTCGTGGGCTGAGTTCAAGTTTGAATGCATAAAACCAACCGCAACGGATTTGATTTTTAAAAGTTCAAGTTTCGCAGAAATCTCTTCGAGATCCTCAAGCTTGAGCTGCTTTACAATTTTGCCTCTTGAATCCACGCGCTCTTCAATTCCGAATGTGCGCCGTGAATCAAAAGGAATCCAGCCGCGCTCCGATTGCGGAGCAAAAGAAGGTGTCGTAAACGGTGCTTGAAAAGCGAGGCGACTTTCAAACCCGCTCGTCGTGATAAAAGCAGGATTTTCACCTTGCCGGCGCCGCAGGATATGCTCGGCGCGACTGCTGCAAAAAACAAGGCGATTACTTTTTGATTTCAAATCTGCTGTTGAGAAAGAGGCGAGCGCCGTTCGAAGCCCCTCCGTCAGACTGAGCTTTGGAAGGTACCAACGCTGTTGAAAACTCGTTTGAGTTCCGCGCAAGGCGACAGCCTCTGCGAACGATTCACCAATCCTCAGTCCCAGCGTGATCGACATTCTTAATTCAACCTTCAGCGTTTGACGGTTTCTGCTGCACATTTCAACTGCGGACTTCAAAATTCATTAAACCGAGATGTCACAGCCCCTCGGCACTCAAACTGTTTGCTTTCGCTCCAGCAACTTGCCAAATGTCTCACCAAATGTCTTGCCAAAAAATCTTGGCAAAATCTCTCAGCTGGCCAGTCGCCGACGATCTTACTTACCAAAAATCTTGGCAAAAATTTATGGCCAACATCCTTGCCAATATTCTAGCTAAACGATGGTTCGAAAATCTTTCGACCAGTGCGCCAATCCCGGATTTCAGTTGTCAGGCGCAGTCCGCTCAGTCAACATTCGGCCAGTTCGCGTTCAAAATTTGAAGAATCCGATCATAGCGGGCCTTGAGCAAATTGGCCAGCGCGATCGGGACGAGCCACCAATATTATTTTCGCATCTCTGCCGACGGTGTAATTTCGAGTTTGCTCGGTGCATTCACGATCGCGCTCTGAGTGAGTTGAAGAGTTTTCCGAGTTTCGTCTCGTGATGGATTGGTGCTCCCTTGAAGTTGCAGAATCGAGCTCGTTCGATTATCGAAGAGAAGAGTTGCTCGTGAATGAAGATTTAATTGAGTTGAGCCCGGTTCGAGAGGTTCAAAAAGAGTTGGATGTTCTCAGAATGATTGGCGCAGGAATTGTCGTAACAATTGATGGACCAGCTGCTTCGGGAAAATCCTCGGTGAGCCGCGAATTTGCGCGGCGCATGGAATGGAGCTGGGTATCAACTGGCGCATTCTACCGAGGTCTCGCTTATGTGGCATTTCAGCGCAAAGTGGATTTGAAAAACGAAACGGAATTAGAAAAGCTCGCACATTCTTCTATTTGGTCGGTTCAGATGGGCACTGAGCAAACGTCCGTTCTTCTTGATGGGTTTGACGTCACCGATGAAATCAACCGAGAAGAAATTGGGAGTCTCGCTTCGGTGATCAGCTCATTCCCAAGCGTACGGAAAGCTCTGCTTGACGCGCAGCGACAGTGCGCCATTGGAGTCTGTGGCCTTGTTGCCGAAGGCCGCGATTGCGGAACCGTTGTGTTTCCCAAAGCCGATGTTAAGTTTTTCCTAACGGCAAGAGCCGAAGACCGCGCGGCCCGTCGTGCGCTCGAAGAAGGCCGCGATTTGACCAAAACTATCGACGAGCAAAAGCTTCGCGACGCACAAGACGCCAATCGAAAAGCAGCCCCGATGCTGGCCTCGAGCGATTCTCATACTATAGATACGACGGCCCATTCGCTCGTCGAAGTCGTCAACATCGTCGAAGGCTTCGTCAAAACTCATTTTCAATTCGGCACCCAGCCCGTCAACTGATCAATTGACTGGCGGACCGACTCAGACGGTTTGCTAGCAGAGCCTCTATTTTCAATGAAACTCACGAGGGCCACCATCTGGCCCGGTTTCATTTTCAATATCTGGTCCGGTTCCAGTAATTGGCCCGGTTCGAGTATTTCGCCCGGTCGTGGGCTCGTCGTAGGTCCAAATGGCTTTTCGGGTAGGTCTGTCTTCGATGGACGAGGTGGGCTTCGAAGCCGGGCACGGAAGTTAAGTTCGGGCCGCAACTGGATGGCCCTGCCCTCCCCAGTTTTATCAGACAGCGATCCAAGCCTGCTAATCCCCTCATTTCCCTTTGACTTTGCCAATCCCACCTCTCATAACGGTGATTCCGTCGAATCCAACCAACTGCAATCAATTACGCTTGTCCTTGGGATGGCCGATGGAAGAGTGATGGGCTGAAGCCCGTCTCTCAAAGGGGGAACAAAAAGATTTTATGATGGCAGACAAAAAAACGACTGAAACAACAATGAAACTTACTAAAGCTCAAACTGAGCACGCTCGCATCACGGCACTCTTCGCAGAGGCTGAAACTGACACGGTAGCTAAAGAAGCGGATCCGTTCGCAGAGATGTTCGAAGCATCGATCGCTGAAAAAGACTTCAAAGGTGGCGACATCGTTCAAGGAACGGTCATCGAAGTACAATCTGACTATGTATTGGTAGACATCAATTACAAATCTGAAGGCCTCATCCCAATTGGTGAGTTCCGCATGGTCGAAGGCGTTCGCAGCGTTAAACCTGGTGATATTGTTGAAGTCTGCATTGACCGCGTCGAGAACGAAAACGGCATGGTTGTTCTCTCCAAAGACAAAGCTGACATGCTCCGTGCATGGAACGACATCGCGCGTGCTGCCGACAACGAAGAGCTGATCGAAGGTACAATCATCGCGAAAGTCAAAGGCGGTCTCTCGGTT